>NZ_JAAGPN010000003.1:0-89644 GCF_017104805.1 Paraburkholderia sp. Ac-20347
TGCTGGTCGCCGACGACAACGCGGACATGCGCGCCTACGTGCAGGGCCTGCTCGCCGCGCGATTCGACGTGGAGATCGTCGGCAACGGCGCGCTCGCGCTGGACGCCGCGAAGCGCCAGCGCCCCGACTTGATCCTCTCGGACATCATGATGCCGGGCCTCGACGGGCTCGGCCTGTTGCGGGCCGTGCGCACCGATCAACGTCTGCGGGACGTGCCGGTCATCCTGCTTTCCGCGCGCGCCGGCGAAGAGTCGCGCGTCGACGGCCTCGACTCGGGCGCCGACGACTATCTCGTGAAGCCGTTCTCGGCGCGCGAACTCGTCTCGCGCATCGACGCGCTGATCGAACTCACCGCGCTGCGCCGCAAGAGCGAAGAACGCTTTCGCGCGCTCGTCAGCGCGTCGTCCGACGCCGTCTATTCGATGAACGCCGACTGGACGCAGATGCGGCTGCTGCAGGGCCGCGACTTCATCGCCGAAACGAAGCGCGCGCAGACCGGCTGGCTGGAAACCTATATTCCCGAGGAGGATCGCGCCAGAGTGTCGGACTACGTACGGCATGCGATCGAGCACCGCACGAGTTTCGAATGCGAGCACCGCGTCTGGCGGCTCGACGGCTCCGTCGGCTGGACGTTGTCGCGCGCGATTCCGGTCAAGGACGAACACGGCAACGTCGTCGAATGGTTCGGCATGGCCGTCGACATGACGGAGCGCAAGCGCGTGGAAACCGCGCTGCGCGACAACGCGGCCTGGCTGGCCGCGCAGAAAGACGCGTTTCAGGCGGCGATCAACAACGAGCCGCTGCCGGTTTCGCTCGGCATTCTCACGCATGCCGCCGTCGACGAAATGCAGGGCCAGGCGCGCTGCGCCTTCTATATCGTCAACCCGGAGCAGACCGGGCTGACGCACGTCGCCGGCATGAGCAACGACTACGCCGCGAGCGTGGGCGTCGTGCCCATCGACGCCAATTCGCTGGCCTGCGGACTCGCGGCCTACAAGCGCGAAGCCGTGATCACGCCCGACGTGCGGACCGATCCGCGCTGGAAGGACTGGACGTGGCTCGCGCAGGCGTATCGCTATCGCGCCTGCTGGTCGTTTCCGGTCGAGGCGACGAGCGGCAAGGTCGTCGGCACGTTCACGCTCTATCGCGAGGAGGTGGGCGAGCCGACCGCGCGCGACCGCGAACTGGCGATGCGCTTCGCGCAGTCGGCGGCTATCATCATTTCGCGCCAGCAGGAAGCCGACGAACGCGCGCACAGTGTCGAGGCGCTGCGCCGCGCCGATCGCCAGAAGGATGAGTTTCTCGCGATGCTCGCGCACGAACTGCGCAATCCGCTCGCGCCCATCGCCAACGCGGGCGAACTGTTGACGCGCGTGCTCACGGGCCATTCGGGCGCGCAGGCGGCTGTCGACATGATCAAGCGACAGGCCGCGCAGTTGACCCGTCTCGTCGACGACCTGCTCGATATCTCGCGCATCACGCAGGGGCGCATTACGCTGCAGCGCGGCCCGGTCGATCTCGCGGGCGTGGTGACGCAGGGCATCGAAACCGTCGAGCCGCGGCTGCGCGAAAAACACCATACGCTGACGGTCGAAACGACGACGAGCGACGAACCGCTGTTCGTCGAAGGCGACATGGCGCGGCTCGTCCAGTGCGTGGGCAACATCCTGACGAACGCCGTGAAGTACACGGACCCGGGCGGCGTGATCCGCGTCTGGACGCGCCCGCGCGGCGCGCACGCCGTCATCGGCATCTCGGACAATGGCTCCGGCATCTCCGCCGAATTGCTGCCCCACGTCTTCGATCTGTTCGTGCAGAGCACGCGCACGCTCGATCGCGCCCAGGGCGGACTCGGCATCGGCCTGGCCGTCGTCAAGCGGCTCGTGCACATGCATCAGGGCGAGATCGCCGTTCATAGCGAGGGCGTCGGTCACGGCGCGACCTTCGAAATCGTGCTCCCGCGCATCGCGCGGCCGAACGAAGGCGCGATCGAGGCCGACATCGCGAAGATCAGCCCGCGCCGCGTGCTGGTCGTCGACGATAACCGCGACGCGGCGGATTCGCTCTCGATGCTGCTCGCGCTGCAGGGACACACGCCCGTGGTCGCGTATCGCGGCGACGAAGCGATTGCGCGCGCGCGGACGTTTCTGCCCGAGGTGGCGTTGCTCGATATCGGGCTGCCCGGCATGAGCGGCTACGAACTGGCGCGGCAGTTGCGCGCGATGCCGCAACTCGCGGGCATTCGCCTCGTCGCGATCACGGGCTATGGCCAGCCGGAGGATTATCAGCACACGCGCGATGCGGGCTTCGACGAGCATCTGATCAAGCCGATCGACCATCAGGCGCTACAGCGCAGTCTGGGTGAGACGGGGCGTTCGGAGTAAAGCGGCGGCGAGCGCGATGACGACGGTGTGGTTCCGAAAGCCGTCCTTCGACAAGCACTCGCCAATCGCCGACAATCGTTCCAACCGTCAACAACCCGCACCACCAACCGCACTACCGACGATGAATCTGTCCCAACCCTCCCGCCTGCGCGGCGGACTGTTCGGCCTGTTGATCGGCGACGCCCTGGGCGTTCCCTACGAATTCCACAGCGCCGCATCGATACCCGAATCGAACGCGATCGAAATGACGCCGCCGGTGGATTTCGAGCGCGCCCACGCAGGCGTCCCGCCCGGCACATGGAGCGACGACGGCGCGCAAGCGCTCGCGCTGCGCGACGCGCTCCAACGCAACCGCGAACTCGACCTCGACACCTTCGCCGCCAATCTGCTCGACTGGATTCAGCGCGGCGCGTTCACGCCGGACGGCAAGGTTTTCGACGTGGGCTTGCAGACGCAGCGCGCATTCGAGCGGCTTCGTGCGGGCGCTCCCGCCGCCAGCGCGGGCCCCGACGACGAACGCGATAACGGCAACGGCTCGCTCATGCGATGCCTGCCCGTCGTCCTCGTCACGACGTCGCACGATGAAGCGATTCATCTGGCGCGCAAGCAGAGCCTCGTCACGCACGGACACGCGCGCGCGCAGTTGACCTGTGCGCTCTATTGCGTGACGGCGCTGGGCATACTCGAAGGCCTGTCCGCCGCCGATGCCGTGCGCGCCGCCGAAGACGAGCTGCTCAAGCGCTACGCCGATACACCCGATGAAGCCGAACTGAAGATCGTGCTGGACGGACGCTTCGACGCGCCGCAAGGCTCGGGCTATGTCGTCGACAGTTTCTGGTCCGCCATCCACTGCGTGTTGTCGACGCGTTGCTACGAAGACTGCGTCAAGCGCGCGATCTCGCTTGGCAACGACACGGATACCACCGCCGCCATCGCAGGCGGCCTGGCCGGAATCGTCTACGGCGAAGACGCGATACCCGCACGCTGGATGGACGCGCTGCAGCGCAAGGCATTCGTCGACGGCATGCTGGCGAACATCTAGCGCGCGCGGGCGTCAGGGCGTGTTCTGCCACTCCGTCAATTGCTCGCGTGCGTTGAGGTCCAGAAATGCCGGCCTCGCACGCAGCCGCTCGATGTAGCGCGCGAGATTCGGCCACGTCGTCGCCGGACGCGGCATGTTGCGCGTCCAGCGCATCAGCATGATCGCGAGGAAATCGGCCGTACTCAGCCGATTGCCGACCAGATAGTGGCGGCCGTCGCCCAGCAGACGATCGAGCTTGTCCATCGATGTTTCGATCTGCCGACGCTCGAACGCCTGGACCGCTGCCGCGCCTTCCGGCTCGCCGTCGGTGTCTGCGTAGAACCAGCCGCGCATGGCCGGCAACACGGCATTCGCGAGATAAATCATCATCTCGATCCACTCGGCGCGTTCGGGGTCGCCCGGCAGCGGCGCGAGCCCGGACTCGGGATGCCGTTCCGCAAGCAGCATCAGCAAGGCCGTCGATTCGCCGCGCGGCACGCCGTCGACCAGCAGCGTCGGCACGCGGCCGGTCGGATTCAGGCGCAGATACTCCGGCGAGCGCTGCGCACCCGTGTCGATGTCGACGAGGCGCGTTTCGAACGGCACGCCCAGCTCAAGCAACATCCAGTGCACCGCCATACTCGCCGCGCCGGGGCTGTAATACAACACGTAGGACATAGGCTGATTCCCTGTTCAGGTTGTGCTGCCAGCAATACGTCCGCCATATTACAACGCGCCCGTCGAAGCATGAGCGCGCGAACGTTACGCCCTCTTCGCCGTCAAATACGCAATCCGCTCGGCGCCAAGCTGCTTGCCGCTTTCGAAAATCGCGCGCATGCGCACTTCGAGATACGCGCGCTCATCGCGCGTAAACGCCGAATCGAGAATCTCTTCCAAAGGCGGCGCCAACGGATGAGGCGAAGTGCGAATAAACATTTCCCAGGGCAGACAGTCCTCGGTTCGTACGTCGATATGCAATTCCAGATGAATGTCCGTGAATCCCGCGTCCATCGCGTAGCGCACGAGATCGCGCTCGCCATAGTTCGTAATCGGCATCGAACGCAGCTTCTCCTCGGTATCGGGAAACTGCGCGGCGCGGCATCGAAGCAAGAGCGGAAAGAACGGATCGTCGGCGTGGAACGTGCCCTCATCGACCAGGCGCTTGAGCATGCAAACCTCGAGCGCTTCGTCGCGCAAAATCGGCTCGGCGATAGCGAAACGGCCACCCGGTTTGAGGATGCGGAACAGCTCACGCATCGCAGCAGGCTTGTCTTCCACGTACGCCAGAACGGCGCGCATCGTAGCGGCATCGACGGAGGCATCGGCGATATCTTCTAGCTGCTCGGCCGAGCCGTGAACGAATGCGCATTGCTCGCTGACCCCGAGACTGCGCGCAGTCGCTTCGGCGTGCTGCAACAAAGGCCGTGAAATATCCGTCATCACCACATTCAGCGACGCACCGACGCGCTCGATCGCCCGAAATCCAACCAGTCCGTCTCCCGTGCCGATGTCGGCCAATGTCATACCTGGGCGCAGCCGAACGGAATCGAGCACACGGTCGGCGTATTTCGTGATTTCGACACGGACGTTGCGCTCATGCGCGCGGTCATCGCCATGACGTTGCCGCAGAATCCATGTGGACCAGTTATCGTGAGTGACCGTATTCGTGTGCAGTGACAAGGTGATTTCCACAGGGAATCTGAGCGATCGGCGCAATGCTAGCTTTCCAATCTGATGAGCGCCTTAACGAAAGAGATTTTCGATATGGAGCGCAATTATTTAACGAACACCGTTTTGTGCGCGTTCAGATTGAATAAAAGGCATTGTCATTCCAGCCCTGCCATCGATGATTTCGATGCGCTGGCATACGGCCATTTTGATTCCGCGCGGCACGAATCAAACCGCAGCTTATGCAAGCCTTAAGGCAACTCGTTACCAGAAAATAAATACTTCTTAAGAGTTTGAAAGAACTTCCGATAAACCGGGCGCTGTACGCGGTTTTCTATTCTTTCTGGAGATCCTTTCATGACTATCCCCGCCGTTTCCAGCCAATCCACAAGCGTGAGCGCAGCGGCAACAACGAGTGCCGGAACACAGAAGCAAACGGCAGATGCCGCTTCGCAAACGACCGGCACGACGCAGACTCAATCGCCATCGCAGTCCGGCACGTCGACGCAGAGTTCGACGCCATCCGCTTCCTATACGGTCAATATCAGCAGCCTCGCGCGCGCCGCATTCGCCGAGGCCACGGAAACATCAGTGCAAACCGCGCAGGAAGCCAACCGGGGCGACCGCCAGGCGCAACGTCTGCTGGCGAAGGAGCAGGCCAACAAGGTGGAGTAATCGCCACTGAATCGCCGCCGGAAGAAAGTTGACACAGCGTCACCCCGCTTTCTTCCGCGGCGTCTCTGGCCGATATTGTCGTGCTCGTCGATGTCGCGAACGCTCGCCGCGTATCGAGGCTTGATGGGCTTCGTGCGCCTCTTGCGCTCAATGAATCAGCGTCCCGCCGCTTTCGACGCTGAGCGCGTTCGCGCCGCCTTTTTCCCGGACGCGAGCGCCGCCACCACAAACCCGCTCAAACGATCGGCGAACGCGGCATCGAGCGGCTCGCTCTGGAGCAAGCGATACCAGAACGCGCCGTGAAATGCCGCGAGCGCCGTCTCCACGTCGGCGTCGCGGTGAATTTCGCCTTTCTGGCGTGCCGCTTCGAGCATCCCGGCCACCACGCGAGCGCGCGGCTCGACGAATCGACTCCGGAAGATCGCGAGGAATTCGGGCTCCTCTTGGGCCGCCGCGATCAGGCTGCGAATCGCGGGACCGTCCGTGGCGAGATTGTCGAAGAGGTCGAGCAGATACTGCCGCAACACCGTATCGAGCGTGCCGTCCGTCTGGACGTGCACGCGCGCGGCGCTTTCCAGAAACGCATCGAGGACCAGTTCGGCCTTGCTCGACCAGCGCCGATACAAGGTCTGTTTGGCGACGCCCGCCGCGTTGGCGATTTCCTGGATGCTGACGGCCCGGTAGCCGTGCTCGATCACCAGCAGCCGCGCGGCCTGGAGCAGCGCCGGCGCCGTCGAATCGTCGCGCGGACGGCCCGGCTGGCGAGCCTGCGCGTCGTCGCTATCTAACGTGGTCATATTCAATACCGTAGTCTCGTATTTGCACGATTTGCATTATGATACCGCAGTCTCGTAATTGAGGATGCGTGTCATGTTCCGTTCTTCGACTGCTTCTATCTCATCTGCGTCGCTCCCGGCATCGGGCGCCTTCGTGCTTCTCGCGGTGGCCTGCCTGACCATCATGGTCGGCAGCGCGATCGTGCCGGGATTGCCGGTCGTGGCGCATCAACTCGGCGTGGAAGGCTTCGAAAGCTGGCTCGTGACGATGCCTTCCGTGGGCGTTGTCGTGCTCGGTCCGCTGGCAGGCCGCCTCGTCGATAAGATCGGCCTGCGTCCGGGTCTGTTCTGCGGGCTCTTTCTTTATGGCGCATTCGGGCTGGCCGCGCCATTTTTTCGCGGTCCGTACGCGGTGCTCTTCGACCGCTTCCTGCTCGGCGGCGCAACCGCACTGGTGATGGCGACCGGCACCGGCCTCATCTCAACCTTCTACGACGGCCGGCAACGGCTCGCCATGATCGCGCGCCAGGGCATGGCGATCGAACTGGGCGGCGTCGTCTTCCTGACGATTGGTGGCTGGCTGGCGTCGCGCGGCTGGTGGTATCCGTTTGCCCAATACGCGCTCGCCTGGGTTCTGCTGGCGCTGGCGCTTCGCACGATTCCGGCGGATGAAAACCCGCGCCGTCCGGCAAACGTGCAAGCTGCGTCCGGCATGCCCAAAGCACTGCTGCGCGTGTACTGCGCGGCGTTCTTTTCGATGGGATGTTTCTTCGTCGGCGTCATCGTCCTGCCGCTTCGCTTTCACGAAATGGGCATCGGCGAAGCGCTTACGGGTTATTTCCTGGCGTTCGTATCGCTGGTCGCCGTGGGCTTTGCCGCGCTCATGCCGCGACTCGCTTCGCGTGCCGGATCGAACGCGACACTCGTCGTCGCGTTTATTTTTTACGCCCTCGCACACGCGATATTCTCGATCTCCGGCGCGCTCCCGGCGTTTTTCTGCGGTGCCGTTGCACTCGGCGCGGGATTCGGTCTTTCGGTACCGCTGGTGAATCATTTGACGGTCGAAATCAGCCCGGAAAACCGGCGCGGCAGTGCGCTCGCCACGCTTTCGATGGCGATTTTCGCGGGCCAATGCATTCCGTCTTTCATGCATTATTCGCCGGGGCATACGGCGAATCTGTTCCGGGCCGCTGCGGCGATGGGGTTGCTTGTCGCGTTAGGCTTGCCGCTTTTCCAGCGCGCGTTCCAGGCGAAGACGGACTAAGCGCCGCTACGCGCTCAAACGCGCTGCCTCACGCAATCTTCGCCAGACGTCCATGTGCGCCATGTGCGCCGACTGCATCCGTCGACATCGATTCGCGTACATAGCGCGCGAATTCCTGCGCCGTTGGCTTCACCGTCGCGGGCAATTGCAGGCAGATCGCGAAGGGCGGCAGCGCGGGCAAGCCCGCCGCGTGAGGCGCAAGCGTCTCCAGATCGGCGGGCACGGTGGACACGAGCCACGCGGTGATGGCGAGTCCGGCGCGCACCGTGGCGGCCGTCGCCTCGATGTTGCCGCTCTCGAACACCGTGCGCCACGCAATGCCTTGATCCGCGAGCGCGCCGAGCACGACAGGACGAAACGCGCAACGCTCGTCCACCATCGATAGCGGCAGCGGACGCTTCTGCCAGGCGTCGCTGCGCTGGCCCGCGACCCACACCAGCGGTTCGATCCGCACCACTTCGCCTTCGGCTTCGCTCGCCACGTATTCGACCAGCGACACGTCCACGCGCCCGCTCTTCACGGCCTCGCTCAACTCCGGCGACGCCGCGCACACCAGCGAAATCTCCACTTGCGGATAGGCCTCGGCGAACGCCTTCATCGCGGGCGCGAGCGGCGTGACGAGATCGTAGGGCACGCCCACGCGCAGGCTTCCGGCGAGCGAACGGCCGGTCATATCCGCCCAGATTTCGTCGTTCAGCCGGAGCAACTGACGCGCCTTCACCAGAAATTGCTCGCCGTGGCGCGACAGTTCCAGCTTGCGCGCCTTGCGCACGAACAGCAGGCAATCGAGCACGTCTTCGAGCCGCTTCACCTGCTGGCTCACAGCGCCTTGCGTCATGTGCAGCAGATTCGCGGCGACCGTCATGCTGCCGCTGTCGGCGACGGTCACAAAGGTGCGGATCAGATCGATGTCGAGATTTCGGCTCATTCACGCATTATGCCGCGTAATGAATCGCATCAGAATTATTGCCTTTGCTGATGCGTCGGCGGTCCGTACAGTGCAGCTCTTGACCACCCGAACCCGCGCCGATGACCTCGATCCTGCCGCTTCTCCTGTTCGTCGCCGTCGCGACCGTGACGCCCGGCGGCGCCACCACGCTCGCCACCGCATCGGGCGCGCGCTTCGGCTTCGTGCGCTCGATTCCGCTGATATTCGGCATCGCGATGAGCCTCGCGTTGCTGGCCGCCGTCGCCGGCCTCGGGTTGGGCGGCCTGCTGATCGCGCTGCCGTCGCTGCAGGCGGTCGTGAAGGCGGTCGGCTCCGCGTATTTGCTGTGGCTCGCGTGGCGCATCGCGCGCAGCGCACCGCCGGTCGGCGGCGCCGGGCCCGCACGCCCGATCACGCTCGCCGGCGGCTTCGTCCTGCTGCTCCTGAACCCGAAAAGCTGGGCGATGACGGTGAGCGCGGCGGCGTCTTTCGCGCTGCTCGCGAGCAATCCGAACCGGCTCGCGATGCTGCTTGGCGCGTCGTTCGGCACGGCCGCATGTCTGTCGCTCGCGCTGTGGTGCGCGCTCGGCGTGCTGCTCGCGCGGCTCTTTCGCACGCCGCGTCATTGGCGCATCCTGAATCTTGCGATGGGCGCGCTGCTGGCCGCGTCCATCATCCCCGCATGGAGATAACGATGACTTCCCTTCCCTTCGCCGAATCGTTCGATCTCGAACACGCGTTCGCCGGCGTGTCCGAATACTGGTCGCCGAAAGTCGTCGCCCAGGTCAACGATCAATACGTGAAAGTCGCAAAAGTACGCGGTCAACTCGTGTGGCACGACCACGCCCTCGAGGACGAACTGTTTTACGTCGTGCGCGGGCATCTGAAGATCGAATATGAAGGCGGGCGCGTGGTGGATCTGCCCGCAGGTTCGATCCATGTCGTGCCGCGCGGCACCTTGCACAATCCCGTTGCCGACGAGGAATGCTGGATCGTGCTGATCGAGCCTGTGCAGACCAAACACACCGGCGACGTGGATTCACCGCTGACGAAAACCATCGACGCGCAACTACGCTGAGCGCATCGCGCGTTGCGTCCGGCGTTACCAGATCGCGCCCGCAGACGGCGAAAGCGCCAACGGCGTGCCCGTGCGTTCCCAGCCTCCGCCCATCGCCCTGAAGAGCGCGATTTGCGCGCTCAGCTCGCCCACCTGCTCGCGCACGAGCGCGGCTTCGCTTTCCACCAGCGCGAGTTGCGCGCGATCGACATCCATGCGCCCCACTTCGCCCACGCGCAACTGCGTTTGCGTCTTGCGCAGAATCGTGCGGCGCTGCGCGACTTCGTTCGTGCGCGCGTCGCGCAACTGCACTTGCCGCGAGAGCCGCGCGAGCGCCTGCTCGACGTCGAAGAGCGCGCCTTGCGCCGCTTTTTCGTAGGCCAGTTCCGCCGCGCGCGCCTGCGCATCGGTGGCCTGAACGCGCGATTCGCGCGCGCCGAAATCGATCAGCGGCATCATCGCGGCCGCGCCAAAGAGCCAGAGTGTGCTCGGCCCGAGCGACTGCCCCGCGATTTCCCATCCGTTGCGCGCGAGCACGGCGCTCAACGAAAACGTTGGCCAGTAATTCAGGCGCGCCACGTCCGATTGACGCACGGCGGCAAACAGACGATCGCGCGCCGCAATCAGATCCGGACGCCGCTCCAGCAGATCGACCGGCTGTCCGGGCGCGATGGCGGGCAACGCTTGCGGCAGCCCGTCGGTTTCGCCGAGCACGCTCGCGAGTTCACCGGGCTGCGCCGCGCAGATCTGCTCGATCGACAGACGCGCGCTCACGAGCGCACGATCGACCTCCTGTTCGCGCGCCTGAATTTGCGCCAAGGCGGCGCGCGCACCGTCGATATCCGTGCTCAACACGACGCCCGCCACGAAGCTGTGCTGCGCGATCACGACGAAGTCTTCGGCAATTTCGCGGCTCTGCTCGATCAGCCGACGCTGCACGATCAAGCCGCGGTAAGTCATATAGGCGTCGGCGACCGTCGCGACGACCGCGAGCCGCGCGGCCTGTGCATCGCCCGCCGCCGCGAGTGTCATCGCGCGCGCGGCGGCCAGCCTCGCGCGGCCGCGCCCGAATACGTCGATCTCCCATTGCGTCTGCAAACCGACGCGCCAGAATTGCGCGTCGAGATCGTTGACGCCCAGAAACTGCGCGAATTCGAGTTGCGTTTCGCCGCCGTGATATTTCGCCGCCTCGACCCCGACGCCCACGCTCGGCAGCAACGCCGAACGCGCGGCCAGAATATTGGAGCGCGCATCGTCGACGCGCGTGGCGGCGAGCCGGAGATCGTAATTGTTTTGCAGCGCGCGTTCGATCAGCACGTTGAGCGCCGGGTCATCGAACTGGGTCCACCAGTTCACGAGTTTGGCTTCGTCGATCGATTGCTGTGCGTTCGCTTCCGCCGCATTCTGCTGCTGCTCGAAGCCGGCGGGCATCGCGGGCGGATGATCGAGCTTTAACGGCCCATTGCACGCGGCAAGCGAGAACGCGAGAGTGAAAGCGGCGGCGCGGATCGGTGCCTTGAAGCTGCCGTGCGCAGCGAGTTCACGTGGCCTCATGACGCTCTCCGTCGGCCGCGCCCGGCTCCGTCTCGTCGCTGCGGATCGAGAAGAACAGGACGTAAAGCGCGGGCACGGCGGCCATCGTCAGCACCGTCGCGAACGCGAGGCCGGCCATCATCGTAATCGCCATGTCCTTGAAAAAAGGATCCCAAAGCAGCGGCACCATGCCGAGTATCGTCGTGCCGGCGGCGAGCGCCACCGGGCGCAAACGACTTTTCGACCCGTCGATGACGGCACGCATGCGCGGCACGCCGGACGCGATCTGCAGATCGATTTCATCGACGAGCACGACACCATTCTTGATCAGCATGCCGATGAGACTGAGCAATCCGAGTAGCGACATGAAACCGAATGCGCCGCGAAACGCGAGCAGGCCGATCGTCACGCCGCAGATCGACATCGGCACGACCAGCAACACGATCAACGCGGGTTTCAGGCGGCCGAACATGAACAGCACGAGTAACAACATGCCCGCAAAACCGATCGGCAATTGCGTGAACAAACTCTCTTTCGCCTTATTCGACGACTCGTATTCGCCGCCCCATTCAAGCTCGTAACCGGGCGGCGGTGCGATCGCTTCGATGGGCGCGCGCACGCGGTCGAAAGCGGCTACGCTGTTCTCGCCATAGAGCGTGCCCGCCGACACCGTGAGCGTGCGAATTCGGTCGCGCCGCGCGATCACGCCATCTTCCGTGCCATACGTAACGCCGCCGAGCACGTCGGCCATCGGCACATAGCGGCGCTGCCCGAGGCTGTATATCTGCAGCCCCTGCAGACGCTCGATGCCGCCCATGCCAGGCGGTTCGTTGAGCACGATGGGCAGCAGCAGATCCTCGTCGCGGAACAGGCCCACGCGCAGGCCTTCCGTCGCATACGCGAACGTGTCGTTGAGTTGCCGCCGCGTCACGCCGAGCGAGCGCGCCCGCGTATCGTCGAACACGGGACGCACGACGTTGACGCGATTTTCCCAATCGTTGCTGATCGACTGCAGGCCACCGTCTTTACGCAATACGGCCTCCGCCTGCGCGCCCAGTTTGCGCAACACGGCGGGATCGGGGCCAAGAAAGCGCGCCTGAATCGGCAGTCCGCTGGAGGGACCGAAGTTCGGGCGCGTGACGGACCAGTTCACATCGGGAAACTGTTTGCGCAAGTCGTGATCGAGCTTCGGAATCATGGTGTCGATACGCGCGGCGTCATCGACTGTCACGATGAATTGCGCGTACGACGGGTCCTGCGTCTCCGGGTCGTAGACCAGAATGAATCGCGTCGCGCCACCGCCAATATACGTTCCGACACTCTCCACACCGGGTTGCGCGAGCAACAGTTTTTCCGGGCCTCGGGTTCGTTCCATCACGGTGCGAATATCGACGCCGCGCGGTAAACGCATATCGACGTAGAAAATCGGATTCGTCGACGCCGGAAAGAAACTCTGCTCGACGAACCGAAAACCCCAGATACAAACAACGAGCAGCACGACCATCGAACCGATCACCCAGAGCCGCCTGCGTTCGACCCAGCCCAGCAGCCGCCCATATTGCCGATAGAGCCGCGTGTCGAATGGATTCTTCTGTTCGCCTTCGCTGCGTTTGAAAAAATAAAAACCGAGCAGCGGCGTCAATGCGATGGCAATCACCCAGCTAAATAGCAGCGAAATAGCCGCGACCGCGAAAAGCGATGCGCAAAACTCGCCTACCGCGTCGGGCGACATGCCGATGCCGGAAAACGCGAGAATACCGACGACCGTCGAGGCGAGCAACAACCATTGCCCTTGTTTGAGCACTTCCGCAGCGGCCTCGATGTGCGAGAGCCCCTTTTGAACGCGGACGAGCATGCCCTCGCACACCACAATGGAATTGTCGGTCAGCATGCCCATCACGATGATCAATGCACCGAGCGAAATACGCTGCAATTCAATACCCGCGGCATACATCACAAACAGCGTGCCGAGAATCGACAGAAACAATTCGATGCCGAGCACGACACCCGCGCGCCATCCCAGCCCAATACCGAGCGCGACAGTCACGATGCCCACCGAAAGCATCACATCCAGCACGAATCCGCGCACGGCGGCATCGACGGAATCGGGCTGATCGTAAAGCACATGCAGCTCGATGCCTAACGGCCGGACACGCTCGAGTTCCTTCAGTTTCGCTTTGACCTCGTCGCCGACTTTCACGACGTTGACGCCCGAGCGCGCGCTGATCCCGATCGTCAGCGCATCCTGCCCGTTATAGCGAATGGCCTGCGTGGGTATGCTCGCGTAACCGAAATTCACGCGGGCCACGTCGCCGAGCAGTAATTCACCGGGCGTCGTGCCGACCGGCAACGCACGCACGGAAGCCAACGTATCGAGCGTGCCGGTCGGCGAAATACGGATCAACTGGTCGCCGACACGCTCGCGCCCCGCGCTGCGAACTTCGTTTTGCACGCCCAACGCCTGCGCAATGTCGTCCGACGAAAGATTGTTGGCGACGAGCAACGACTGGTCGGCCGTGACCGTCACCTGTTGCTGCTGATTGCCTGCAATCACGATATCGGCGACGTCCGGCAAGGTGAGCAGGTCTTTGCGCAATTCGCGCGCGTAATCGAACAGCTGCGCCTGTGAATAGCCTTTGCCGGTAATGGCATAAAAAAGGCCGTACACGTCACCGAAACGGTCGAGCACGATCGGTGGACCTGCGCCCGGCGGCAGCCGCGGCGTGAGGTCGCTAATCTGCCGCCGCAACTGTTCCCAGATCTGCTGCAATTGATTCGACATGTACTGATCGCGAATCTGAATGCGCACTTCGGAATAACCCGCCATCGAACGCGAGCGAATGAAATCCACCTGCTCCAGTTGCTGGACCGCGCTTTCAATACGATCGGTCACCTCGCTTTCGACTTGCTTGGCGCTCGCGCCCGGATAAAGCGTGACCACCACGGCCGTCTTGATCGTGAACTTCGGATCTTCCAGCCGCCCGATGTCGATATACGCAATGATCCCGCCGATCAACGACACCAACGCGATAATCCATGCGATTAGCGGCCTCTCGATTAGCGTGCGCGCCAGGTTCATGGATTCGTTTCCATCGGACGGACTTCTTCGCCTTCGGTCACGAATTGGGCTCCGCCTGCCACGACTTGATCGCCCACCTGCAGCGCGCCGGTCACGACGGCATCGTCTCCGCGAATCTCGCGCAACTGCACGGGCGTGCGCGTCACGCGATGACTCGTCGTGTCGTATTTCCAGACCGCGCGATTATCTTCGCCACCGACGACCAGTGCGTTGACCGGCACGACGAGCGCGGTTTGCGTCGTGGCCGAAGCGGGAACGCGCACGCGCACACGCAGCGCCATGCCCGGCAGCAGATTGAGATTGTCCGGTCGCGCGAGAGAAAACAGCAGACGATACACGCTGCCGCCAGGTGTCGTGAGCGTCGAATGCTCGCGATAGACGAGTGGAAAGATTGCCGACGGCCGGTCGGGCGGCCATGCCTCGGCGCTCAACGTGCGATCGAACGGCAGAGAATCCGCGATATTCTGCGGCAGCGCCACGCCGACTTCGAGACGCGATCGCGCTTCCAGCTGGAACACCGGTGCGCCGGCTTGCGCAATCTGCTGCGCTTCGATCGTGCGCCGTGCAATACGGCCGTCGAACGGCGCCAGCAGCCGCGTGTTGCGCAAATCACGGCTCGCGAGATCGCGCTGGGCACGCGCCATTTCTACGGCGGCTTTGAGTTGATCGTACGCCGCGCCGGAGAGAATGTTTTCGTCACGCAACGCCGCCTTGCGCTTGAGGTCGTCGGCGAGCTGCTGATATTGCGCGTCCGCACGTTGCAGTTGGAGCCGGTAAGGTTCGTCGTCGATGCGCGCGAGCAACTGCCCTTGCGTCACGCGCGCGCCGTCGAGCACCGCGATCTGCACCACGCGTCCCGAGACTTCGAAGGCGAGCGCGGAAACGTTGGTCGCTTCGACTTGCCCGGAAAATACGCGCAATTCGCTTGCGCCACTTCCCTCCACCGGCGCGATTTCCACCATGCGTGGCTCGTTCGCGCGCTCGCTTGGCGCTGGCTTTCCGCACGCCCCCAGCATGAGAACGAGCAGGACGAGAGAACAGACTTCGCGACTGCGCGCACGCGCAGAGCGACCGGCCATCGCGCGAGCACCGGAAATCGAGTGTGAACAGGCATCCACGATGCTCATCCGTCCCCTCTCAGTGACGTTGCCTAAAGGCCATTCAACGCACGATCAGCGATGCATAAACGTTCGTGAACGTCGCTGAATGAATCGGCTGCGAAAAAGTACGCGATCCGATTTGAAGCGAGCATAGCTGAATATCTAAAAGCGAGTTTCATACGCGACGCACCGGCAATCTGCGCATCGACTCGTTTAAATAGCGATTATGATCAGGCAGTCGAACCCGCGCGGTATTGATCATTCGATTGAGCCGCGCAGAAATACGTGAGGTGGAAATTCAAAACTCGCGAGTCCGCCGTGTTATGCCATTTTTTATGCCATTTCTCGCAAACGTATCCTAACGAATCGCACACGATGGCCCTCCTGTATCGACGCGCCTCCAGGTATGGAAAGACTCCATGTCCATCCGATCCGCCCTGAAACGATCCCTGCTGGCGACGGCCGAACAGCGCGCCATGAAGGTCTCGATGTACGTGGTTTGCCTGGGCTTCGTCTCCAACGTCGGCTACGGCTTTTTCGTGCAGTCCGACACGCTGATCCTGACCGCTATTTTTTATCTGCTCAATTTCGTCAGTTCCGCTTTGGGGTGGCTGACCGCGTCGCTCGTCAACCGGCCCGCGACGGAGCGGTTTCAGTATGGATTCTGGTTTCTCGAGCCGCTCGTAAACGGCATCAACGGCCTGATGATGTTCATTGTCTGCGTCTACGGCCTCGTAAACGGCATAGAAGGCATTCGCTCGGGCGGTCACGCAATCGACGCGCGTGGCGTCATCTGGTTTAGCGTCGCGAGCTGTGTGGTCTGTTTCGCGATGGTCATTTACAAAAAAGCAACAGCCAGACGGATTAACTCCAAACTTTTAAAGACTGACAGTTTTAAATGGGTCATGAAATTCGCGTTCAGCGCGGCCACGCTGCTCGGTTTTTTTGTCTATTCCGTGCTGCCGATGGGAATTCGGGATCAATGGTACCCGTACGTCGACAGCATCATGACAACGGGCTTGTCGCTGCTTTTCCTCCTCGTTCCCGTGAAGATCATTCGCAGCAGCTTCGCAGAATTGCTACACATGACGCCGGAAGAGAACAATCCGCGTCTGGACATTGAAACCATGCTCGACGACATCAGTCGCGAGTTCGGCATCATTCGCCATTACACCCATGTCGTTCAGGCCGGAAGACGCAATTTCGTCGAGATCAATATGCTTGTCGAGGCCATGTCGACATTGCGGGATATTGGCGCGCAGGACAGCCTGCGAGAACAGATATGGAAGTCGCTAGGGTCGATTCCAATCGAAAATCGTCTAACCATACAGATCACCGCCGATCCGCGATGGGAAGACGGTCGAGAGCCGGACTGATCTCGCCCGACTGACTCCACTTTCATGTGGTGAAAAAGCATCATAAATTTCAGAATCCTCTTTTATCCGAAAAATTTCTTAGTCATCCAAATCAACATGAAATACGCTGAAACCTGTCAACTCGACATCGATTTTTTAATGACGTATGCGAATGTTCTTCTTCGAAACACAAACTGACAGGCACGCGCTGGCATAAGCAACCGTATGGCAGGCCACCGCTTCGCGGCACAGCGACGTGACAAAGGAGACACGATGAAGTCAATGCCTCTTTGCACCGTTTCACTGGCACTCCTTGGCGCCGCAAGCAGCGCCAGCGCTCAAAGCAGCGTCACGCTTTATGGCCTACTCGATCAATCGGTTCAATATGTCAGCAATGCAACGCCGTCCGGTGGGCATCTCTGGCAAATGTTTGGCGGAAATCTTCAAGGAAACCGGTTCGGCCTGAAAGGCAACGAGGATCTCGGCGGCGGTCTCCAGGCCATATTCCAGTTGGAAAACGGCTTCGACATCAACACCGGAAAACTCGGCCAGGGTGGCCGGCTTTTTGGTCGCGAAGCCTATGTCGGCCTGAGTGCGGAAACCTGGGGCACCGTGACCGCCGGGCGTCAATACGATCCGCTCGTCGACATGATTCAACCGCTGACCGGTGACGGCTATTTCGGCGCACCCTTCGCGACACCTGGCGACGTCGACAATAACGACAACAGTTTCCGCGTCGATAACTCGATCAAATACGTCTCGCCGAAATTCTATGGCGTACAAATCGAGGGCATGTATGCGCTGGGCGGCCAGGCGGGATCGACCGGATCGGGGCAATCGTGGTCCGCCGCAGCCGGTTATTCGGGCGGCCCATTCAGCATGGCGGCGGGCTACTTTCACACCGACAACCTCGCCTCGTCGGTACCGCGCACCGGATGGGGGGGAACGACTGGCGCAGCCACCTTCAACTCCGGATTCCCGGACTCTGCCGGCATCAACAGCGCTTACATTACGGCCAAATCGATTGGTATTGCCTCCGTTGCATTTCAGTATGAAGACGGGCAATTCACGGGCAACATCAGTTACAGCAACGCACAGTACAAGCCTGACGCCGCATCGGCTTTCCAGAATACGCAGCGATACAACATTGGTCGCGCCTTCGTCGGTTATCAGATCACGCCTGCGAGTCTGATCGGCGTCGGTTATGCCTATGTCCGTGCAACGGGCGACGCATCCGCAACGTATAACCAGGTGTCGCTGGGCGGCGACTATGCGCTGTCGAAACGAACGGACCTGTACCTCGTGGGCGCGTGGCAGCATGCGGCCGGAGAACAACGTGTGCCATCGCAAGGTGGTACGGGTGGCGGCCTTGTCTCGGCAACCGCGTCGATTGGCTCCTATGGCAATCAGGCGAGCACCGACAACCAGATACTGGTGAGCATCGGCATTCGACATCGATTCTAGGTTGAATGATCGATGTGCGTGTCACTCAGGCGCCTTGTTTTCCGACGCGTCCGCAGCTGCGTGAGGAATGCGCGGCATGCGGATGCCCGCGTACGCAAACGCTATGGTGATGATCGGACTCAACACGCAAAACACCGCGTAAGGGCCGTAGACGAACGTGGATACACCAAGCGTCGCGGCCATATACGCGCCGCAACTGTTCCAGGGTATCAATGCTCCCGTCGTGGTGGCCGAATCCCCCGCTGAGCGCGATAGCACGATAGGCGCGTAGCCACGCGCCGCAAACGCGTTCTTGAACATTCTCGCGGGCAGCACAACGGCAATAAACTGATCTGCCGCCACCACGTTCGTGGCTACGGTGGCCGCAACCACGGAAGCCACCAGCGCACCGCGGCCTTTAGCCCAGCTGACCACGGGCGCAATGAGTCGTTCAATGACGCCGCACTTCTCCACCACGCCGCCAAATCCCAGCGCTGCAATGATGAGCCAGATCGTATTCAACATGCTGTCCATCCCGCCGCGCGTGAGCAGCGCGTCGATCACCGGTTCGCCAGTCGTCGACCTGTAGCCGCTCGCGATGGCCAGCCAGATGCCTTTGATCACGGCGATCCAGTCCGGCACGCCCTCGCGTGCCGCCGCGAAAGTGATCACGCGCCCCGGCGCGACCACGGCGGCCACGACGCCGCCTGCCAGTGCGCCGAGAAAAATCGTCGTAAAGGGCGGCATTCTGAGGAGCGTCAGCAGCACGACCAGAATGAGCGGCGCAAACAGCACCGGTGAAAGATGAAACGCATTCTGCATGGCAGCCACTTCCGAACTGGCATCGAAGTCATTCGGTTCACCAAGCCAATAGAAAACAAATAGCGTAATCACCAGCGCGACAAGGGACGTCACGAGTGTCTCTCGCACGTGCTCGTAAAGGCCAACGCCCGCCGCAGCCGCTGCCAGATTCGCAGAATCGGAAAGTGGCGACGACTTGTCGCCGAAATACGCACCGGAGATCACGGCGCCCGCTGTGATGGCCGTGCTCAGTCCCATACTCTGGGCAATGCCCATCAAGCCAATTCCTATCGTTCCTGCGACGGTCCACGACGTGCCGATGCAAAATGAAATCAGCGCACAGATCGACGCTGCGGTCACGTAAAAGTAATCCGGGCTCAGCAACTTCAATCCGTAATAGACCATTGCGACGATCGTGCCGCAAAGCGCCCATGTTCCGATCAGCGCGCCCACCGCGAACAGAATCAGTATGGCGCCCACGCCGGAACTGATGCTCGCGTTGGCGGCCTCGCCCAACGACGCGAGCGAATGACCGCGCCGCCAGCCGACAAAGACCGCGAGCATGCCCGCCACGACGAGCGCCACCTGGTTTGGCCCGTTTGCGCCTTCGTTGCCGAACAAATAATAGGAAAGTCCGACAAGCAGAATGAGCGCCGCGATAGGCACCAGCGCTTCGAATAACGACAACGGTTGCGGTGTTGCGGGCCGCTTCATGCCATTCTCCGTTCTCTTGCTGGAAGCTTCGGCCTACGCTGCGAAGGCAGTGCGTTTATGCGGCGCAGCCAATCGCGCCGCGCTTGCGCTAGCGCGAGAGGCTGAAGCCGATACGCGCGGCCCAGCGGTGCTGGTTGTAGTCGAGAATATCTTCGCCATAGCCGTTGAAATAGCCAACCCACAGGTACCCGCCCCACGCGTTGCCGAACAGCTTGGCCAACGGATAAGTGAATTCCGCATTGACGCTGCCGTACGTCGATTTCGTGCCTTTTCTCAGCGTCGTTGCGAGTTGCCAGCCATCCGGGCTGCCGTATTTGATCAGCAGATCCACATAGCCGCGGTAGTCGGCAATATCCGAATTCTCTCCGGCAATATGCTCATACCAATAGACCTTCGGCGCGATCGTCAGATGATTCGCGTGAATATCGCCGAAATCCCAGATCGGCTTGACGTACAGAATGTCGATACCGCGCGACTCGGGTCCGTCGCGCCCGTTCGATTCGTGCTCGTAGCCCGTCTCGATGCCCATGCGGCTAAACCAGTTGGCTTTCCAACCCGTGTCCGCGAGATAGTAGAACAGCGCAGGCTTGTAGCTCGTATCGCGGAACGGCGCGGAATACTTGCGGATATCCCACAGGGAAGTCTGTGTGTAGGCAAAGTAGAGATTGTCGACGAAGCCCCGCGAGCGCGGATCGTCGGGCAATACAAAGCGGAATTTCAAACTGATCTGGAATTTGGCAAGACTGGTTTCGTCGGATGACCAGCCGTCCGCGAAGTACGTGGGCTCATAGAATGAGAAACGGCCCGCCAGAAATGTACCGAGATCGGGAATCACCGCGTTCGATGGTTTGACCGACGACAGCGGCATCTGCGTGGCCATGACTTCGTTGCCCGCCATGACGTCGTCGGTCTGCGTGTTGCCGGGCGTGCTCGAAACCGCTGTCGCCGTTTGCGTTGCAGAGGCTGCCGCCGCTCCGGACGTCGCGTTATTGGCGGCGATATTCGCCTTGCGAGTCAGCAGAACCAGCGAAGGCGACACGTCCACGCCTGGCACATCCACGCGAACCGCGCCGCGCGCCCAGTCCGGCCACGGCGCGCTATAGCTCACCGCCTTCATCTCGCCTGCCGCGAGCTTCAGATGCTCTGGCGCACCCGGCTCGCGCGTGATCTGAACGGCCCGAGGCTGTTGCTCGCCATTCGTGAGCGTGATGAGCAAGGTGCGTGGCACATCGAACGAGGAACCGGTTGGCGCGTCGCCGGAATAGACGATCGTCACGACGAGCGGTTCGTCGGACCTCGCTTCTCGCGGCGGTCGCATGACCGACACCGCCGCGCTACTCGTTGGCACGTACCCGGCGTACGTCGTGATGGAAAGTGCGGAGCATGCCAGCATTCGCGCGCGTGGTGCCGCTCGCAACCCGTGTCGCCTGCGAAATGCGGGTTCCCGTGCCATGCAACCTCCTCCTTATCATGGACACTGCGGCGAGCTATTCGCCACGAAGGCAGCATGCCTCTTTGCGTATAAAGAAAGCTACCGCAAAGCACAAAACATTAGCATCGCTTAGAAAAACATTTCGCTCCGATGACTCCCCGAATTCGAAGTTATGGAACGATGTCTGAATCATCTTAATCCAGAATTTTTATCCGCCACTATCTGATGACAATTTTCGATAAAGATTGCGAACATAGTTATCGACGCATCGGCATTGCAATACACATAACTGGCGTGATCATTCCAAAGCGACTAATCTTTTGCAACGTTCTCATGGGATGTCTGGCGAGACATCGTGATTGACTCACCATTGGAAAGCATGATGCGAACGCTTGCCTTGACTTGCATGGTTTGCGCGGCTTCGATTTTTTCTCTGACTGCCTGCGAGCATCCCACCTCCGCCAGCACGTTTACGCCTTCTCAAGCGCAGCAAGCACAGGTAGTCGAAGTGGGCGTGGTCGAATGGGTACGCCCCGTTACCATCCAGCCGCAGCAAAGCGGCGTAGGCGCGATCGCAGGCGGCGCACTGGGCGGCATTGCAGCCGGCAGCACGATTGGGCGCGGCAACGGCTCGCTGGCAGCGGGCATCGGCGGCGCGGTACTCGGCGGTATGGCGGGTAATGCGATCGAATCGAATGCAACGCGACGCGCCGGATTGGAGATTTCCGTGCGACTCGATTCGGGACAATTAATCGCCGTCACGCAAGATGCAGACCAGCCTTTTTCGCCGGGCGATCGCGTGCGCGTTCTGTTTGGCGCCCATACGGTCCGCGTGACGCGGTAATTCCCATTTGTTCAAAACATCGAAAACAACGCTCCACTGGATTCATATTTGTAAATAAGCACACGCTTTTCTGATCGGCCTGACGCGCTGCTCGACGAACTACAACACGAGACGATGAGGACTCCGATGAGTGAATCCGTACAGAAAATGAGTCGCATGCAGCTGACCGCCATGGTCGTCGGCGGCATGATAGGCGCGGGCATCTTCTCGTTGCCACGTACGTTTGCAAACGCAACGGGGCCCGTGGGCGCAGCGATCGCGTGGATAATCGCCGGTGCGGGCATGTATGCACTTGCGCGCGTTTTTCAGGCGCTCGCGGAACGCAAGCCCAATCTCGACGCAGGCGTTTTCGTCTATGCGAAAGTCGGCTTCGGCGATTACCCCGGCTTTCTCTCCGCGTTCGGATACTGGATTGGCAGCTGCATCGGTAACGTGTCGTACTGGGTGCTGATCAAATCGACGCTTGGCGCTTTTTTTCCCGTCTTCGGAAACGGCAACACGCTAGTCGCGATCATCGTCGCGTCGATCGGCATTTGGCTCTTTCATTTTTTGATCCTGCGTGGCGTGAAACAGGCGGCGTTCATTAACACCGTCGTGACCGTTGCGAAGGTCGTCCCCATCGTCGTCTTCATCGTCATTCTGGTGTTCGCGTTCAAGCTCGACATGTTCAAGCTGAACATTCAGGCCGCGGCTCAGGAAGGCAGCATCGTCCAGCAAGTGCGCGCAACGATGCTGGTGACGGTCTTCGTCTTCATCGGTATCGAAGGCGCGAGTGTGTACTCCCGCTACGCGAAAGAACGCACCGATGTGGGCCGGGCGACGATATTCGGTTTTTGCGCGGTGACGGCGCTCATGGTGCTCGTTTCGATGCTGCCGTTCGCGATCTTGCCACGCGGCGACGTGGCCGGCATGCGTCAGCCTTCGATGGCCGCCGTGCTCGAAAGTCTGGTCGGCCCGTGGGGCGCGATTTTCGTGAGTATCGGGCTCGTAGTCTCGGTCCTCGGCGCCTATCTGGCGTGGTCGCTGATCTGTGCGGAAGTCATGTTCGCCGCAGCACGCAACGAAGACATGCCCGCCCTGTTCTCGCGCGAAAACGCGAACGGCGTTCCGGCCAACGCACTCTGGATCACCAACATCATCATTCAGCTTCTGGTCGCGAGCACCTATTTTTCCAGCGACGCCTTCGCATTGATGCTCAACCTCACCAGTTCGATGTCGCTGATTCCCTATCTCTTCGTGGCCGCCTACGGACTGATGATCGCCAAACGCTCGGAGAGCTACGAGATACGCCCCGAGGAACGCAATCGCGATCTGACTTTTGCGGCAATCGCCGTGATCTATACCGTATTCATGATCATCGCGGGTGGACTGACTTTCATATTGCTATCCGCAATTCTCTATGCACCGGGTACCGCGCTTTATGTCTGGGCGCGGCGAGAACGGAACATCCCAGTCTTCGTTCGTGGAAGCGACTGGATCATTTTCATCGTGGCAACGCTGGCCGCCATCGCGGGCATTGTCTTGATGGCCACTGGCTCCATTCAACTCTAGCCATTACGAGCGGAGATCGACGTGACAAAGCCTAAAACTGCTGATGAGAAATCGACCCAATCCGAAAGCCCGCTTGGGGTCTATTCGGAAGTGGGGCAACTCAGGAAAGTCATGGTGTGCGCGCCCGGCATTGCGCACTCCCGCCTCACGCCCAGCAACTGCGACGAGCTGCTATTCGACGACGTGTTCTGGGTCGACAACGCCAAACGCGATCACTTCGATTTCGTCACGAAGATGCGCGACCGCGGCGTGGAAGTCGTGGAGATGCATAACCTGCTCGCCGAAACGGTCGCCGTGCCCGAGGGGAAAAAATGGATCCTCGATAACCAGATCGTTCCCAATCAGGTCGGCCTCGGTTTTCTCGACGAATTGCGCAGCTATCTGGAAGGACTCAACGATCGCGCGCTGGCTGAAACACTGCTGGGCGGCCTCTCGATTCACGACTTCCCCGAAGCCCACGGCGGCGCGGCGCTCAAGGTCGTGCGCGAAGCGGCGGGCGCAACGGAATATCTTCTCGCACCGTTGCCGAACACGCTTTATACACGCGACACGACCTGCTGGATATACGGCGGCGTGACGCTCAATCCGCTCTATTGGCCCGCGCGCCATGAGGAAACGATTCTTGCGGCCGCGATTTATCGATTCCATCCGGACTTCGCAGGCAAGGTCAATGTCTGGTGGGGCGATCCGACCGAGGATCACGGATTGGCCACGCTCGAAGGCGGCGATGTCATGCCGATCGGCAACAAGACCGTGCTCATCGGCATGAGCGAACGCACGTCTCGTCAGGCGATCAGCCAGCTCGCGGCGACCCTGTTCAAACGTGGCGCAGCCGAGCGCGTGATCGTGGCGGCCATGCCGAAGATCCGCGCGGCCATGCATCTCGACACCGTATTTACATTCGCCGATCGCGACTGCGTCCTGATCGCACCGGATTTCATGGCGCGCACGCGCACGTTCTCCTATCGGCCGAGCGATCATCCCGCCGGTGTGGAATTGCATCAGGAAAAGAAGTCCTTCGTGGATGTCGTGACCGAAGCGCTGGGGCTGAAGAAAATGCGCGTGGTGGAAGCGGGAGGCAGCGATTATCAGCGCGAGCGCACGCAGTGGGACAGCGGCGCGAATCTCGTTTGCACCTCGCCCGGCGTCGTGTTTGCCTATGACCGCAACACGTACACGAATACGCTGCTGCGCAAGGCCGGCATCGAAGTCGTGACGATAGTCGGTGCGGAACTGGGACGAGGTCGCGGCGGCGGACATTGCATGACGTGTCCGATCATTCGCGACGCGGTGGAATTCTAGTTCAGCGCATCGCCACATTCGCACACAACCGCCCTGGCCCATTCCCCGACTCCACAAGGCATGCGTCGAGAACTCATTACGGCCACGTGTATCAGCATCATTACGTTCATTGCCGGCACGGTACTGTACGTTGGACGTCCGGTTCTGATACCGATCGCGTTCTCGATCATCACCTGCTACGTCATTTACGGACTCGCCGAGATGCTGCATCGTTTGCCGCATCTCGGCGCGCGTTTGCGCGCGGGCGTGCGCTATTGGTGTTCGGCCTTGCTCATATTCGCCGTCGCATACGGCGCGATCGAGCTATTGCTGATCGACAGTGAGCGAATCGAAGCAGTCGGCCCGAAATACGAGGCCACCTTGCTTGCGCTGCTCGGCAAAATGGCGGCGCTGCTGCATATCGAAACCGATGCGTCGTGGACGGCTTTTCGGCGGATTCTTCTCGACACTTTCAATATCAAATCGATGATTTCGGTGCTGGTCGGCTCCATTTCGTCGATATTGGCCACGACGCTGCTCGTCATGCTTTACACGCTGTTCTTCATGATGGAGATCGGCCGGTTTCAGCATAAGCTCTTCACGGTCATGGGCGGAAAGACCAATCTCGCGCCGCTCATTTACGCCATCAACTCCAAGATTGGCACCTATCTCGCGCTGAAAGCCCTGCTCGGCGTGGTGGTCGGCGTGCTGAGCTGGATCTGCATGTGGATAGCCGGACTGGAATTCGCTTCTCTCCTCGCCGTGCTGATTGTCGTGCTGAATTTCGTTCCTTATGCGGGCTCGCTTATTTCGGTCGTGCTACCGGGCTTGCTCGCCGCGCTGCAGTTCGGACAATGGAGCGAGCCGCTCGCGATTCTGATCGTGCTGGCCTCCATCAACTTCGTGATGGGCAACGTGCTCGACCCGTGGTTGATGGCGGGCTCGATGAATCTGAGCCCCGCAGTCATTTTGATGAGCCTCGCGGTGTGGACCGCGATGTGGGGCGCCGCCGGTTCGTTTCTGGCGATTCCCGGCACCGTCGCGCTGACGATTATCTTTTCCGCGTTTCCGGCCACGCGTCCGATTACGCTCCTGCTCACCAAGGACGATCCGGGCGCCCAGCGATGAAGCGGAGATCGCCGCCAGCACCGGGCTTTCTCGGCGTTTTCCCTTTAATACGCCCGAAAAGCGCCCGCAATTGTTACACTTGCGTTGCAGCGAGGCGTCAGCACACGCGTCGCTGATGCTCACCACGATCCGCCCGAACGCTGCCTTGCAGAGAGAAATAGCGCCCTGTCGCTTTTTTCAGTCGTGCCGGATCACAACAAAGGAATGCGTTGACTACTGTAATTCTGAAACCCGACGAACCCGTGGACGTTGCACTGCGCCGCTTCCGTCGCGCCATCGAGCGCACTGGCCTGATTACGGAGCTGCGTGCCCGGACCGCTTACGAAAAGCCGACTACGGTCCGCAAGCGCAAAAAGGCTGCTGCGGTCGCGCGCGTGCGCAAGCAGATCAAGCGGTCGATGCCGCCGAAAAAGCGCTACTGACCCAGCAACGACAAGCGAGACTGGGATTCAGGGCCACATTCGGCAGCCGCCAGACAGGCGCATGGCAAAACAGTTACAAATCAGATCTTGACGCTGACACGTCCGCAAGGTTAGTGTGTCGCCCGAAGGTCAAGAAGTTCGATTGCTGTTCATCAATTGCTCGCTCCTCAGCGGTATTCGTGGTCCTCTCTCTCCTTGTCGCTTCACGTACTCTCTTTTATGAGAGTGAAATCTCGTTTTTTATCACCAAGGATTTTTCATGGAAACCGGTACCGTTAAGTGGTTCAACGACAGCAAGGGCTTTGGCTTCATCACCCCGGACAAGGGTGGCGACGACCTGTTCGCTCATTTCTCCGAGATCAAGACCGACGGCTTCAAGACGCTCGCTGAAAACCAGAAGGTGAGCTTCGAAACGAAGCAAGGCCCGAAGGGTCTGCAAGCGGCTAACATCAAGCCGCTGTAAAGTTTGAAGGACCCGGCCTCCGACAACGGCGGCCGGGTTGCAGCGACACCCTCGCGGAGCAATGTCTCCCTAAGTTGGCGCGGTCACATTGAGTTGCCCCTTATATCCGGCAACCATCCCGACGCCACACGCCTCGTTGCACCTCATTCTCCCCTTCGGCTCCTACGCCCTTTCGCTTTCCGTCTGCTTCAGATTCGGCTCGCAATGGCTTTGAATCGGCTTGCCCGTGCACGTCTTCACGTCGCGCGCATTCAGACATTAATAGAATTAAAAATGCATACCAAACATATTCAGCAGTACAACGGCTATGCCGTCCAACCGTCCGCACATCGTTTGCCTGACGGGTGTTTTTCATCCAATCTGCTTCTCGAACGCACCAACAACGCGCAAGCCGAAGCCTCCTACCGGTTCTATTCGCTCGACTACTTCGAGAGCGAAGAACAGGCGCTGGAATATTCGACGCGCTGGGCGCGCAACTGGGTCGATACGCGCGGATAAAACCGCACCGACCTGGCGCGCTCTCTCGGCACCTTCGCACCCGAGCGAGCGCGTGCGCCGAAGCGGCAATCAACGCTCGCCCTTTTCGTGTGGTGAAAATGCAAAATCGGGCGCTCGCATTTTTGAAATCGATTTTTTAAAGCCATCATGGGGTAACAAACCTCAATTCAGGTTTGTCGCCAAAATGGGGGCATAGTATGGGCAGTGCGCTGGTGTGGGCTGCAATCCCTCACAATAGTGATGGGGTCGTATTTCAGGTTCGCGTGATTCGCGGACTTCAGCGTTTTCATCTGTCCCGCCGGGCGCTCGAGGATGTTTTCGGCCTCGCGCCCCACGCATCGGATGCACGACAACTCGAACGCTTTTACGAGCACGCGCCTCAGATCCTGCGGCAAGCCATGCGAAAACGTCCGATTGCGAGTGCCGATACCGCCGCGCTCCAAACCTGCGATTTCACCTCGGTCGTCGAAACGGAATGGGGTGAAAGCGCGTATCTGCCGGAAACACCGGGTTATCTGGCTTTGGACTGAGGAACGCGCGCCGCCGGCTGGTTTGCGCAAACCGCAGCCAGCCCAACCGCTCAAAAAAGACAGCATGGTCCGCCCGGTCGGCTATCATGCCATTCCTCTCCGAAGTAGCTTCTTATGATTTCCGTCCGTAATGTCACGCTGCGCCGCGGCGTCAAGGTCGTGCTCGACAGCGCCACCGTCACTTTCACCCCCGGCGAAAAGATCGGTCTTGTCGGCCGCAATGGCGCCGGCAAGTCGTCCTTCTTCGGCCTGCTCAACGGCTCGCTGCACGAAGACAGCGGCGAATTCTCGATTCCCGCCGCGTGGCGGATGGGTCAAGTCGCGCAGGACATGCCGGAAACCGAACAGGGCGCAACCGACTTCGTGGTCGAGGGCGACACGGCCCTTCTGGCGGCCCAGTCCGAAGTCGCCGCCGCCGAGGCCAGCGACGACGGCATGCGCATGGCGCACGCCTACATGGCCTTGCACGACGCCGGCGCTCACGATGCGCCCGCACGCGCCCAGGCGCTCATTCTGGGGCTTGGCTTCACGGCCGCGCAGCTCGATCAGCCGGTCAACAGCTTCTCCGGCGGCTGGCGCATGCGACTCCAGCTGGCGCGCGCGCTGATGTGCCCGTCCGATCTGCTGCTGCTCGACGAACCGACGAACCACCTGGACCTCGACGCACTGGTCTGGCTGGAAGCGTGGCTCAAGCGCTATCAGGGCACGTTGGTCGTGATCAGCCATGACCGCGAATTCCTCGATGCCGTGACGCAGGTGACCGTGCACGTCGATAACGCGAAGCTGGTGCGCTACGGCGGCAACTACAGCAAGTTCGAAGACATGCGCGCCGAACAGCTCGAGTTGCAGCAAGCGGCGCTCGCCCGCCAGGCGGACAAGATCGCCCATCTGCAGAAGTTCATCGACCGCTTCAAGGCCAAGGCTTCGAAGGCGAAACAGGCGCAGAGCCGGGTCAAGGCGCTCGAGCGCATGGAGAAGATCGCGCCGGTTCTGGCGGACGCGGAGTTCACCTTCGAATTCAAGGAACCGCTCAACGTCCCGAACCCGCTGTTGTCGATGCTGGACGCGAGCTTCGGTTACCCCGCGCCGGAGGATGCAGCGCCGGACACGCCGCCCACGGTCATCGTGCGCGGCATCAATCGCTCCGTGCTGGCCGGGCAGCGCATCGGCATTCTCGGCGCGAACGGCCAGGGCAAGTCCACGCTCGTGAAGACGGTGGCGCACGCGCTCGCGCCGATTGCCGGTGAAATCAGCGAGGGCAAGGGGCTGAACATCGGCTATTTCGCGCAGCAGGAGCTGGACGTGCTGCGCCCGCAAGACACGCCGATGGAACACATGATCCGCCTCGCGCGGGACACGCCGCCGCATATGCGCGCGCCCGGCCAGAGCGGCACCGAGCAATCGCTTCGCACCTTCCTCGGCACCTTCAATTTCAGCGGCGATACAGTCCACCAGGCCGTGCGCACGATGAGCGGCGGCGAAAAGGCGCGACTGGTGTTGTGCATGATCGTGTGGCAGCGCCCCAACCTGCTGCTGCTCGACGAGCCGACCAACCACCTCGACCTCGCCACGCGTGAAGCGCTTGCCATGGCGCTGAATGAATTCGAAGGGACAGTGATGCTGGTCAGCCACGACCGCGCGCTGCTGCGCGCCGTCTGCGACGAATTCTGGCTGGTCACCAAGGGCGGCGTCGAACCCTTCGACGGCGATCTGGACGATTACCAGCAGTTCCTGCGCGACGAAGCCCGCCGCATGCGCGAGCAGCCCGACGCAGCGTAAAAACGATTGCCAGAGATCCCGCTCGGGATTCCATCAGAATCAGAGTTTGCCCGGCGCGTGCTCGCACGCGCCGCGGCATATACACATTCCCGCGCGCGCAAGTCTCAAAGCGCAATGCGCAATGTAAATGCCGGCCACACTAATCGGTGCGCTGAGCGCCGCATTATCTTTTCTCAACGCGGCGCTTTTTCATCGCTTGTTATTCTGATTCCGATCGGCGTTCGACCGACTGGACTTCCCTTTTCCATTGGCTTCAACCTCTTCAGGCTGCCGCACCAGAAAGTCGTGATAGCTTCGATTGCGTATCCACGACGGCGCGCGCCCGCGACCGCTCCAGGTCGCGCCCGTCACGGGATCCTGATACTTCATCTGAACAGGCCTGGTGTTATAGATACCGCGCCGATCGACACGTAATTGATTCGGCACCAGGTTGAAAACATTCATGACCTGGCGAATGTGCTCGATAGCGGCTTTCTGTTCCTGTTGCCAGGCGGCCGTAATGCGTTCATTGAGTTGCACGAGTTGCTTCTCCAACACTCTGACCTTGTTGTTCATGCGCTCTTTCCGTATTGCATGGCCTGGTTAGTGCAATGCACGTCCAGTTTTATTGCCAATGCGCGCGCCCTGCCTTTGCAGGCGCGCTCGTTAGGTCCTGGTGAAATGCACGGGTATTGTCATTACATTCACATATCAGTTGATATGCGAATGTAATAATATCCATTTGAAATTTAAATATCAACTGATATCCTTGCGGCCATGAACGCGGCCCCCTCCCCACCGCGGCTGAGCCGCGAAGAAAGTCGATTGCAGACTCGCGCGCATTTGCTCGCCGCCGCAAAACGCCTGTTTGTCGAAAAAGGCTTCGGCGCGACCTCGCTCAGGGATATCGCGGCCGAGGCGGGTTACACGCAGGGCGCGTTCTATTCGAATTTCGCCAGCAAGGAAGACTTGTTCGTGGAATTGATGCAGGAGCGTTCGAAGGCGCAAGTCACCGACATTGCGCGGGCGCTAGGCGACCCGTCGGCATCAGCGGAGCAGATATTGAATGCGCTGGAGATCTGGGCGCAGACGCTCGACGCCGAGCCGGAGTGGTCGGTGCTGGGCGTGGAATTCAAGCTTCAGGGCCGTCGCAATCCCCTCTTCGCCACGGCGTCCGAGGCACTGCTGAACGCGCACCGCGATGGCCTGACCTATTGCATCACGCAGATCTTCGCGAGGCTGGACAAGGTGCCGCCGGAATCGCCGGCCGTGCTGGCCGCGGCCTTCATGGGGCTCTCGCAAGGGCTCGCATTGCAGCGGCCCATGCTCTCCGAAGTGCCGATCGGGCGCATGATCATGGTGTTCCTGCGCGGCTTGCTGGCCGCCGCACCGGCAGCGAAGTGATACGCGGATAAGCGTCGACGGCCGACACACGTAACGCTCTCACCTCATCCTCTACGACACCAACCGTCGTTTCAACGCGCACGCAAATCCCCAGCGCGCATCCCTGAAAGCGGCCGCTCCGCCGCTCAACCGGCCATGACGTCAAGTTATGCCGGCTCCAACAATTTCGGCGTTGTAGCGCCGAAATTGACTCACTATAGTCGAATCAACCCGATGCCCGAATCCGCCGGTCGGGCGCGCCATCAAGCCGACGCGCCCAGCCGGACAAGCTTTCCCCTTCACCCCTGTCGAGGAAGAGTCGTGATCAAACTGCAGAGCTGGCGCCCGGTCGCCATAACAATGACGTCGCTCGCCGCGCTCGCGGCCACGGCGAACCACTCCGCCCAGGCCGCCGGAAAAATCACCTTCGTCTCGCAAGGCGGGGCGTATCAGGAAGCGCAGACGAAAGCCATCCTCGATCCGGCAGCGAAGCAGCTCGGCATCACGATCGCGCAGGACAGCATCCCCGACGCGTGGCCTCAGGTGAAAGCGCAAGGCGCGACCGGCAAGCCGATCTGGGACGTCATCGACACGCCCACCTCGAACTGTCTGCGCGGCGGCCGCGAAGGGCTGATCGAAAAGCTCGACTTCTCGAAGATGCCGAACGCCGCCTCGATTCCGGAGAAGTACCGCACGCCCTATTCCGTCGCGTACGAGTTCTATTCGACGGTCATCGGCTACAACAAGAAGACGCTCAAGAAAGTCCCGCAGAATTGGGCCGATTTCTGGAACGTGAAGGGTTTCCCCGGCACGCGCGCGCTGCGCAACGATCCGCAGACCGTGCTCGAAGCCGCCCTGCTCGCCGACGGCGTCCCGCGCGACAAGCTCTATCCGCTCGACGTCGATCGCGCCTTCAAGAAGCTCGAGCAGATCAAACCGGATATCGCCGTCTGGTGGACGTCGGGCGGCCAGTCCGCGCAGTTGCTGCACGACGGCGAAGTCGACATGGAGATGATCTGGAATGGCCGCGCGAGCGCGGTGCGCAAGGACAATCCGGACATCGCGTTCACCTATAACGATGGCATCCTGCAGAACACGCAGTTGTGCATCCTGAAGAACGCGCCGAATCTTCAGACCGCCGTGCGTTTCGTCGATGTCGCGGTGTCGCCGGATCTGCAGGCGAATCTGCCGACCTATATCGATTACGGACCGGGCAATCCGGCCGCGTACAAGACCGGCAAGATTTCCGCCGCGCGCGCGGCCGAGCTGCCGAGCGCACCGGAAAACGCGGCCAAACAGGCGCTGATGTCCGAAGAGTGGTGGGCGTCCGACGCCGGCATTCAGGCGAAGGCGCGCTGGCTGAAGTTCATGCAGCAATAAGCCATCGCCGCCCGGCTGGTGCAGCGCGAGGCCTGACTTCACGGCAGGCCTCGCGCGTTTCGTCCGTCCTTCTGAATCGGCCTTCCCTATTGTGTTCGACTACCTGATTCTCGGCGGCGGCTCGGCCGGCTGCGTGCTCGCCGCGCGGCTGTCCGAGGACGCCCGCCGCACGGTCTGCCTCGTCGAGGCGGGCCGCAATCTGAGCCAGGCGACGCTGCCGCCTGAAATCCGCAGCCGCTATCCCGGCCGCGCCTATCTCGACACGCGCAATCTCTGGCAAGCGCTGCAGGCGCGCATGAGCGCCCCGGCCACGCCGCGCCGCTATGAACAGGCGCGGCTGCTCGGCGGCGGCTCCGCGATCAACGCGCTGATGGCCAACCGCGGCGCGCCCGCCGATTACGACGAGTGGGAAGCGCTCGGCGCCACCGGCTGGAACTGGGCGACCTGCCTGCCGTTCTTCCGCAAGCTCGAACACGATGTCGATTTCGACGGACCGCTGCACGGCAAGCACGGCCCGCTTCGCGTCACGCGCGCGCCCCGCGAGCGGCTTTCGCCGTTCGTGCGCGGGGTGATCGACGCGCTGGGGCGGCGCGGCTATCCGCTGCGCGCCGACCAGAACGGCGCGTGGGAAGACGGCGCCTTCGTCGGCACGCTCGGTGTGAGCGCGTCGGGCGAACGGATCCCGACCTCGGTCTGTTATCTCGACGACAGCGTCCGCGCGCGCCGCAACCTCACGATCGTCACCGACACCCAAGTGGAACGCGTGCTGTTCGACGGCACGCGCGCGACCGGCGCACAACTCGTACACCACGACGGCACGCGCGACTCGATCAGCGCCGCGCGCGTGATCGTCAGCGCGGGCGCGATCCACAGTCCGGCGTTGCTGATGCGCAGCGGCATCGGTCCGGCCGACGAACTGGCCGCGCACGGCATCGCCGTCGTCGCCGCGCGTGACGGTGTCGGCCGCAATCTGATGGAGCATCCGTCGATCGCCGTTTCCGCGTTCCTGCCGCCCGCGGCGCGCACGCCCTTTCCCGACGAGCATCACGAGCAGGCCATCATCCGCTATTCGTCGGGACTGCCGGGCACGCCGGGCGGCGACATGCACGGCGCGATCCTGTCGCGCTCCGGCTGGCATTCGGTCGGCTACCGGCTCGGCACGATGTTCTTCTGGGTCAACAAGTCGTATTCGCGCGGGCGCGTGACGCTCGCCTCGCCGCACGCGCAACAGGAACCGACCGTCGAGTTTTCGATGCTGTCGGACGCACGCGACCTCGAACGCCTGAAAGGCGCGGTGCGCTTCGGCGCGCAGACGCTCGCCGATCCCGCGCTCGCGGCCACGCTCGGGCCGCGCTTTCCGTCGAGCTATTCCCCGCGTGTTGCCGCGGTCGCTCGCCCCGGGAACTGGAACGCGCTGCAGCGCGGGATGCTCAGCGGGCTGCTCGATGTCGCCGGGCCGTTAAGACCTGCGTTGATCGAACGCGTGATCACGCAAGGCATGACGCTCGACACGCTGCTCGCCGACGATGCGGCGTTGACCGAATTCGTCACGCAGTCGGTGGGCGGCACCTGGCATCCGTCCGGGACGTGCAGGATGGGCGCGCCCAGCGATCCGCTCGCCGTCACCGGTCCGGACGGCGCGGTTCACGGCGTCGACGGCCTGACGGTCTGCGACGCGTCCGTGATGCCGTCGATTCCCTGCGCCAACACCAACGTGCCGACGATCATGATCGCCGAACGGATCGCCGATACGCTGAAGTAAGCTGAAATAGAAAACGCGCCGGGCTTTCCGGCCAGGCGCGTTTTGCTCTCTCTTCGACCAAGCTCAAGCGGCCAACTTCACTCGCCGTATCCCACCACGCCCTTGACCTCCAGAAACGATTCGATGCCCCATTCGCCGTACTCGCGGCCGTTGCCCGACTGCTTGTAGCCGCCGAACGGCGCACCGGCATCCCAATCCGGATAGTTCAGATACACGCTGCCCGCGCGCAGCCGATACGCGACGCGACGCCCGCGCTCAACATCCGCCGACTGCACGTACGCGGCCAGCCCATACGGGCTGTCGTTCGCAATCGCGATCGCGTCTTCGTCATCGCGATAAGGGATGATCGTCAGCACCGGGCCGAAGATCTCCTCGCGGGCGATCCGCATGTCGGGCGTCACATCGGCGAACACGGTCGGCTTGACGTAGTAGCCGCGCTCAAGCCCGTCCGGCCGCCCCACGCCGCCCGCGACGAGCGTCGCCCCTTCGGCGATGCCCGCGTCGATCAGCGCCTGCACCCGGCCGAACTGAACCTCGCTGACGACCGGCCCCAGCGTCGTGTCCGGCGCATCCGCCGGACCGACCTTGTGCGCGAGCGCCGCGCGCCGCGCAATTTCGACCGCCTGCGCGTGACGCGCGGCGGGCACCAGCATGCGCGTCGGCGCATTGCAGGACTGGCCGCTGTTGCCGAAACAGGCGTTCACGCCCTTCGTCACCGCGACCTCGAAATCGACATCGTCGAGCAGCAGGTTCGCCGACTTGCCGCCCAGTTCCTGATGCACGCGCTTGACCGTGGGCGCCGCGAGTTGCGCGATCTGTATGCCCGCGCGCGTCGAGCCCGTGAACGACACCATGTCGATATCCGGATGCGCCGCCAGCGGCGCGCCGACCGACGGCCCGTCGCCCTGCACGAGATTGAACACGCCGGGCGGCACGCCGGCCGCATCGAGCACTTCGGCGAACAGCACCGCGTTCAGCGGCGCAATCTCACTCGGCTTCAGCACCATCGTGCAACCGGCAACCAGCGCGGGCGCGACCTTGCAGACGATCTGGTTGATCGGCCAGTTCCACGGCGTAATCAGCGCGACGACGCCGACCGGTTCGTAACGCACGCGCGTCGTTCCTTTGTCGCGCTCCCAGACGAAGCTCGCGCAGGTCTTCAGCAGTTCTTCCAGATGACGGCGGCCGATCCCGGCTTGCCATTCGTACGCGAGCGCGCGCGGCGCGCCGATCTCGCGCGAAATAGCCGCGGCGATCTCGTCGTAGCGCGCGAGGTACATCTCAAGAACGCGGCGAACGAGCGCGACGCGCTCGTCCGGCGTGGTCTGCGAGAACGATTCGAAGGCGCGCTTCGCCGCGGCCACCGCGCGATCGACGTCGCGCGTATCGCCCGTCGCGATCTCGGCGAACGGCAGTTCGGTGCACGGATCGACGACCGGCAGGCGCGCGTTTCCGGCAGGCGCGACCCACGCGCCGTCGATATAGAACTTCAGGGCATTGTCTGTCATGTCGGTTTCCGGTCGCGGAAAGTGGCTCAAACTCAGTCGGTTTCAGGCCCGCGCCGGCCGCATCTGGCCCTGACCGCTGCGACGGCTGACGACCACGAGCAGCACGAGCGCAAGCGTCAGCGCGGTCAGCATCGTGCTGATCGCGGCGATGGTCGGATCGATTTCGTCACGCAGCGTGACGAACATCCGGCGCGTGAGCGTCTGGTTGTCGCCGCCCGACACGAACAGCGCGACGACGGTTTCGTCGAGCGCCTGAATGAACACGAACACCGCGCCGGAGATCACGCTCGAACGGATCTGCGGCAGCGTCACGGTCAGAAAGCTGCGCAGCCGGTTCATGCCGAGGCTGCGCGCCGCCATTTCCTGCGCATGATCGAACGAGCGCAGATCGGCGCCGACCGAAATCAGCACGTAGGGCAGCCCGAGCATCGAATCGGCGACGATCAGACCGCCGAGCGTATTCACGTAGCCGAATTTCGAATAGACGAAGAACACGCCCACCGCGACGATGATGATCGGCACGATCATCGGCAGCATCAGCACCGTCTTCAGCGGGCGGATCAGCGGATGCTCGCCGTGCTCGATCGCGTAGGCCGCCGCCACGCCGACCGGCGTCGCGATGCACGCAGCGACGAGCGAAGCGATCAGCGTCACGCGGGCGGCCGACAGCCATTCAGGATTGCCGAAGAACGACGCATACCAGCGCAGCGACAACGCGGGCGGCGGGAACGTCATGAAGCGCGTGTCGGAGAACGAGATCGGCACGACGATCAGCACCGGAATCATCAGGAACGCGAGGATCAACACCACCAGCACGATCAGTGCGCCGCGCACGAACGGGTTCGGTCTCATTTCGCCCCCAGGGTCTTGTCGAGCGGAATCACGCGGCTCGCGAGGTAGAAGATCGCGAACACGCACAGCAGCAACACGACGCACACGGAACTCGCCGCGCCCCAGCTGTTATAGATTTCGACGTTGCGGCTCACCACCATCGACACCATGATCGATTTGCCGCCGCCCATCAGCTCGGGCGTGATGTAGAAGCCGAGGCACAGCACGAAGACGAGCGTCACGCCCGCGACCACGCCGCCCAACGAGAGCGGCAGGAACACGCGCACGAACGCGTGCAGCGGCGTCGCGCCGAGACTTGCGGCCGCCTGCGAGAGATTGGTCGGGATCTTCTGCATCGCCGAATACAGCGGCAGCACCATGAACGGCAGCAGGATGTGAACCATCGCGACGATCGTCCCGAACTCGTTGTAGGCGAGCTGAACGGGGCGATCGACAAGGCCGGAGGCCAGCAGCAGCTTGTTCACGACGCCGGTGCGCTGCAGCAGCACGAGCCACGCGTAGGTCCGCACCAGCACGCTGGTCCAGAACGGCAGGATCACCATGCCGAGAATCAGCGCGGCGAAGCGCGGCCGCACCGACGCGGCGAGATAAGCGACCGGATAGCCGAGCAGAAGCGTCGCGCCCGTCACGATCAGGCTCAGCTTGAACGTGATCAGGAAGGTGTCGAGATAGGTGCCGCTGAACACGCGATGGTAGTTCGCGAGCGTGAAGCCGCCGTCCTGGCGGACCGACTGCCACGACAGCCACGCCAGCGGCACGACGAGCAGGATCACGATGACGGCCAGCGCGGGCGTCATCAGCAGGAGCATCGTGCGGTTTTCGCGGCGCTGATGGTGCCGCGCCGCGTCGGTCTCGTCGTGTTGCATCGGTGCGGATCCGGAGTCTGAAACAAACGCTCTGGCAGTCGTCATCATGCCCCCATGGCATCGAGGAACTGGTACCACGCGGCCACGAGTCTGACACCTGGCGCACGCAGTGCGTGAAACGGCACGGGACGCAATCCGTTCTGCGCGAGCAGCGTAAGATCGGGCGTGTCGCCGAGTGCGAGCGCGGCCGCGTGCTGGCCGATCAGGCTCGCCATCGCCACGCCCGCGCCGTTATAACCGACGCAGAACACCGTCGCGTCGTCCGCGCGGCCGACGTGCGGCAGCGCATTGAAGGTCATCCCGACATAACCGGACCAGCGGAACTCCACGCGAATATCGGCGAGATCCGGAAACAGTCCGACCATCGCGCGCCGCAGCGCCTCGAAGCCTGTGTCCTGGCCTTCCTTGCCGAACGCGTCGCGGCCGCCGAACAGCATGCGGCCGTCCGCGCGCCGGAACCACTTCATCATGCGGCGCGTTTCGGTGTAGCTGCGCCGCTGCGTCATCAGCTTCGCATCGAGCGCGGCGGGCAGACGTTCGGTCGCGATCATCGCGCTGCGAAACGGCACCAGCTCGCGACGCATGGCGTCGGTCGCGGGCGTCAGGTCCGAATAGGCGTTCGTCGCGACGATCACCTGCCGCGCGCGCACCGTCGCGCCCGCCGTGCGCAGCGTGACGCCCGCGACGCCGGGCGCGCGGTCGATCGCGAGCACGGGCGTCGAAGTGTGGATCGGCACGCCGCGCGCCGCGAGCGCACGCGCGATGCCCAGCACGTACTCGAGCGGCAGGATCGTGCCCGCATCGGCGCTGAGCACGCCGCCGACAAAACCGGTCGAGCCGGTTTCGGCGCGCACTTCCTCGCGCGACAGCACGGTCATCGAGCGGTCGTCGAGCGATGCGCGCACCCACTCGGCTTCCGCGACGATCGACGCGAGCGCGCGCTCGGTGTGGGCGCAGCGCAGACTGCCGGTGCGTTCGAACTGCGCGCGCCCGATGTCGCATTCCTCCACCAGCGCCTCGACGGTGCGCACGCCGTCGTGCGCGAGACGATGCATGCGCTTCGCGACGTCGAGCCCGTGCGCACTGGCGATCGCCGAAAACGACGGGCGAAACTTGGACGACACGACGCCGCCGTTGCGCCCGCTCGCGCCCCACCCGACCGGATTCGCGTCGAGCACCGCGCACGACACGCCGCGCTGCTGCAGCGCATGCGCGGCGCACAGGCCGGAATAACCGGCGCCGATCACGGCGACATCGACCTGAAGATCGCGCGTGAGCGGCCCCGCGCCGACCGGCGCGTCGAACGAACCGGCCTCGCCGGCCAGATGACGCCAGAGCGAATCCGGCTGCGGCGAGGTCGAAACGGGCGGCGCGAGCATCGTCAGGCCGCGCAGAGTTCGGCTTCGACGGCGTCGGCGAGCGCCGCGAGCGTCGGGAAGCAGAACGTCGGCGTCGTCACTTTTTCCGGCTCCGGCGTGCCGCCGAAACCGGCCTGGCCGCGTCGGCGCTCGATCCAGCAGGTCGAATAACCCAGTTCGGTCGCAATGCCGATGTCGTGATACTGGCTCTGCGCCGTGTGCAGGATTTCGCCGAACTTGTAGCCGAACGCCGCCTGGCGGCCGCGGTTGTAGGCGAAGAATTGCGGATCGGGCTTGGCCACGCCGGTTTCGTCGCAGCAGACGGTGTCGTCGAACGGATCGCCGAGCGTGTGCGCATACGCGGAGAGCGCGACGCGGTCGGCGTTCGTCATCGCAACGAGGCGGAAGTGTTTGCGCAGCCGCTTGAGCGCCTCGACCGAATCCTCGAACGCCGGCCAGTCGAGCACGTCGCGCTGGAACGCGGCGGCCGTCGTCGCATCGCGCGGCAGATCCAGTTCGGCGGCCAGCGACAGCCACACGTTGGCCATTTCGTGGCTCGACCGGCCATAGAACTTCGCCCGGCCGCGCAGATACGGCGCGAAAATCTGGTCATCGGTCAGATCCTTCGCGGCCGGACCGCCGAGGCGGCGAACCGAAGTCAGCACGCCTTGTTCGAAGTTGATCAGCGTGCCGACGACGTCGAACGTCAGCACCTTGAAATCGGTGAGCTTCATGAATGGATCCTTGATTGCGTTGCGGTTGGCTGGAAAGACGGCATGCGCGGCGATCGCGCCGCACGGTCACGCCGGTACGACGATCGTGTCGCGTGGACTGAGGGCGACGGAAACGGGCGAGCCGGGCGCAGGAATCCGATGCCGCGCATCGTGATTGCCCGGCTGGCGCAGGCTGAGCGACGTGCCGTCCGCGAGCTTCGCGAACACGCGCAGGCTCTCGCCCTGATACAGCACTTCGGTCACGCGCGCCGAGAGGCGGTTGGCGTCGGGCGCGGCGTCGCCGCTGTCGATCACGAGCTTCTCGGTCTGCACCGCGAGCAGCAGTTTGTCGGCGTCCGGCAGCGGTTCGGCGGAGCGCAGCACCGCGTCGCCGAGGCGCACCGCGTCGTCGCCCGCGCGCGTGACGGGCAGCAAGGTCGCCTCGCCGATAAAGCTCGCCACGAACGCATTGCAGGGCCGGTCGTACAGGCGCTCGGGCGTGTCGATCTGCACCAGCTTGCCATTCTTCAGGACAGCGACACGATCGCTCATCGTCAGCGCCTCGCGCTGGTCGTGCGTCACATAGACGATCGTCGCGCCAAGCCGGCGATGCAGCGCGCGCAGCTCGATCTGCATCGTCTCGCGCAGTTGCTTGTCGAGCGCGGACAGCGGTTCGTCCATCAGGATCAGTTGCGGTTCGAAGACCATCGCGCGGGCCAGCGCGACGCGCTGGCGCTGGCCGCCCGAGAGTTCGTGGATGCGCCGGCCCTCGTAGCCGCGCAGCTCGACCATCGCCAGCGCGTCGGCGACCTTGCGGGCCCAGCCCGCTTTCGGCTCGCGACGCGCACGCAGCGCGAACGCGACGTTCTCGCCCACCGACATGTGCGGAAACAACGCGTAGTTCTGGAACACGATGCCGATGTCGCGCTTGTGCGGCGGCGCGAATGTAATGTCGCGTTCGCCGACCCAGACGCTGCCGCTGGACGGCTGCACGAAACCGCCGAGAATACCGAGCAAGGTGGTCTTGCCCGAGCCGGACGGCCCGAGCAGCGAGACGAATTCCCCTTGAGCGACGTCGAGCGACACATCGTCGAGCGCGACGACATGGCCATAACGTTTGACCGCCGATCGAATCGATACGCCTGCCTTTACTCGTGCGTCCATCGTCGTGCTCCCGCCTTTCAGTCAGTGTTCAACCAAGAATAGGCGGCGATTTTTTTGGCGGCAATTCCCGAATTGTTGGATCAGGCATAACATCAGGTCATGCCAAACCTTCGCCGAAAACTGCCGAGCGCCAACGCGCTGTTCGTCTTCGAGGCGGCGGCGCGTTGCGGGAACTTCACGCGCGCCGCCCAGGAGCTCTATGTCAGCCAGCCCGCCGTGAGCCGCATGCTGGCGCGCATGGAGGATCACATCGGCGTGCGGCTGTTCGAGCGCGTCCACGGCGGCATCGAGCTGACCGAGAACGGGCGCATTCTGTACCGCAAGATTTCCGAGGGACTGAACGGCATCGAGGAAGCGATTCTCGATATCGAGGCCCGTGCGACGGGCGTCGAGCCGGTCACGCTGTCGGTGTCGACCGCCTTCACCACGCACTGGCTGATGCCGCGCATGAGCCGCCTGAACGAAGCGTTTCCTTCCGTCGATCTGCGCTTTCAGTTGATTTCGGGCCGGATCGGCGGTCCGCTCGGCGACGTCGATCTCGGCATGCGTTTTCTGCACGAAGCGGAGATGGGGGAAAACAGCATCAGGGTTATGCCTGAGGTGCTGCTGCCCGTCTGCAATCCGCACTATCAGGAACTCGCGCGCGGCGTCGACTGGCTGGCGCACGGCGACACCGTGATCGTGATGGGCGACGAGGAACGCGGCTGGCACGCGCGCTTCGCGGCGTTCGCGAACGAGACGCGGCGCGCGGCGGGCGTGCTGAGTTTCAACGATTACGCCATCGTCGTGCAGGCCGCGCTGCTCGGTCAGGGCCTCGCGCTCGGCTGGGTCAACGTCGTGATGCACTGGCTCGCACAACGCGCGCTGGTGCCCGCCGTGGACGAGTTGCAGGTGACGAACCGGCTGTGCTGCCTGTCGTGGGCGCCGGGACGACCGCTTCGGCCCATCGTCGCGGAAGTGCGCGACTGGCTGCTGGCCGAGATGCGCGCCGACCTCGCCGCGGTCGACAGCGCGTATCCGTCGCTCGGGCTCGCGGCGGCGCTTTCTTGTACGACGTGATACCCCCTCTGCCCCCCGCATTTTCTACGGAGCCGCCCTCCGTCATCGCGATTTGATACTGCCTGACGCGGGCAAATGAGTTTTTTCGGTGGCACGAGCAATCGTAAGCTCTCCACTATGAAATTCATGTCCGACCTTGCTCAGGCAGCGAGCGCCGCCAACGCTGCAGCCATGAACGCGACTTGCGTCCGCACCGGCGGCACGCGCGCGCTGAACGGCTTGCGCACGCGTGCGGGCATCGAACTCGCGATTGCGCAGATTCACGCCAGCCCCGCCGGCGATCTGAGCGTGGCGACGCTGGCCGCACGCGCCTGCCTCAGCATGTGGCGCTTCACCGTCATCTTCAAAGGACTGACCGGCGAATCGCCGCATCGCTACGTGACGCGCGTGCGGGTCGGGCATGCGCAGAACCTGCTGCGCCAGGGCTTCACGCCCGTGGACGCCGCGCAGGCGTCGGGCTTCTACGACCAGAGTCATCTGTCGCGCAGCATGAAAGCGAGCTGCGGGATGAGCCCCAAACAGTTTCAGCAACATCACACCGGCGACACGTCGGCTCTCTTTTCTTCCCTTTCATCCGCGAGCTACACATGAGTCTGAAACGCTTCAAAGTCTTGACGTTCGACGTCGTCGGTACCCTCATCGATTTCGAGCGCGGCATGCTGAACTACCTGCATCAGGTGGCCGGCGACGCCAAAGTCTCGGACGAAGATTTCCTGGCCGCCTATCGCCAGGCGCGCAAGCGCGCGGGCACGATCTGGTATCCCGACGATCTCGAACTGTGCTGGAAGCTGATCGCGCCGCGCCTCGGCCTGCCCGAAAGCGACGAGGTCGCAAAAGGCTTTCGCGATTCGGTCTCGGAATGGCCCGCGTTTCCGGACTCCGTTGAAGCACTCAAGCGTCTCGCTCAACACTTCAAACTGGTGACGATGACGAACGCGCAAACGTGGGCGCTCGCGCATTTTTCGAAGACGCTCGGCGAACCGTTCGCCATGCTGCTCGCCTGCGACGACGCGCTGTGCGAGAAGCCGGACGCACGCTATTTCGCGTACGCGCGCGGCCGCTACGAACAGGCCTGGGGCTTCCGCCAGGAAGACAATCTGCACGTGGCGCAGAGCCAATATCACGACATCGGCATCGCCCGCGAGCTGGGCATCACGAGCTGCTGGATCGAGCGCCGTCATGGCATGCCCAGCTCGGGCGGCACGATCGAGTCCGCTCACACGGTCCCCGACTACCACTTCCACACGCTCGCGCAACTCGCCGACGCCGTGGAAGCCGGCCAATAAACGGGACGCACGACCACATCATGCCGATCACCATTCTTTCGCAAAGCGCGCAATGCCAGGACCTCACGCCCGCGGGCGCGGTGGGCGCGCCGCTCACCGAACCGGCCTGCGTGACGCAGACGCTGGAAGTGCCGCTCGAAGGCTCGGGCGGCAATCGCTCGGGACTGTGGGAAGTGTCAGTGGGACGCTTCTCGCGTCATCTGGCCAATGCCGAAGTCATGCACATTCTCGCGGGCGAATGCACGTTCACGCCGACCGGCGGCGAAGCGCGCGCGATCAAGGCAGGCGACACGCTGTTTTTCCCGGCGAACACCACCGGCGTCTGGGATATCAAGACCCCGCTGCGCAAGGTCTACGTCGTCATGGCCGAGCATTAAATTTGCTTCGGACTTCATAGCATCTGAATGACGATGCGCTCTCCTCGCGAGAGCGCATCGTATGTCACGGCATACTCAGACTTTGCCGCCGAAGACTTTTTCGATCGGATAATGCGTCTTGATGAAAGGCGATTTGATCACGATATAGCTGAAGTATTTCTCGATGCCGACGTTGCGCTCCAGCAGCCCTTCCATGACTTCCTGATAATGGTTGACGCCGCGCGCCACGACCTTGAGCAGATAATCGTAGCCGCCGCTCACCAGATGGCATTCGATCACTTCGTCGAGTTCCTTGACGGCTTTCTCGAAGCGGATAAAGTCCTCGCGATGATGGTCGGACAAGGTGACTTCCGTGAACACGGTCAGGATGTCGCCGATCTTCTCCATGCAGATCTGCGCGCTGTATCCGCTGATAAAACCCGCCTGTTCCAGGCGCTTGACCCGGTTGAGGCACGGACTCGCCGACAACCCGACCGCTTCGGCCAGGTCCACGTTGGTCATGCGTCCATTATTCTGGAGCTGGCTCAGGATCCGCAAATCCAGTCGGTCCAGCTGCATATTCGTACTCATACCGCGGTTCCCCAATGTTCCGATACGGGTCGTCTAACCCAGAGCCTGAGCAGCAACGGCAAAGGTGTGCAGGTCGGCGGCGCCTTGCGCGGCGTCGCCGAATGTCATTTTGGGGACACGATTCACGCAGGTCAACCCAAGGCTTTCGAACCACGCGCCGATCGGCACCGCGTAGTGTTCGACCGCGTCGAGACGCACGAACTTGCCGGCGGCCTTGCCGCAGAGATGCGCGATCAGCGCCTGCGCCAGTTGCGGCTCCGACGCGACGACCGGTCCGATGAGCAGGCCGCGTCCGAAGCGGCGCAAGAAGGCGCATCCCCGAATGCCTTCGTCCGACGATTCGCTGTCGAGCACGATGGCCTGAACGTGCTGATCGAGCCACGCGGCGATCAACCGTTCGCGCCGCATGCCATTGGCGCGGGCGTCCAGTTCGCAGAGCGCGGCTTCGTCCGCGTGGTTCGCCGGGCGCAAACGCGTGCCCGCAGGAAGGGCGATTAACGGCGCCGAACGCGGACGGCCCTGATACTGGAGCACCGCGCCGCTTTCGCGAAAGCCGAGGCGCTCGACCGCGTGACGCCAGTGTCCGAACGCATGCACCGTCACGCCGCGCGTGCCCGCGCGTTCGAGGAGATCGCGCAGCAAGACGGCTTCGGCCTCGCCCGCGCGATGCGCCGCGTCCGAGACCAGCAGACTGATCGAAGCCGCATGCTCGTCCCACACGAAGATCTGCCCGAGCGACGCGATCTGCCCGTCGCACATCACCACGCGGCCGATCCCGAGCGCGCTCAACGACTGCCAGTCGCTCAGCCGATGCGGCCAGCCGGCTTCTTCCGAGAATTGCTGCGCGACGGGCAAATCCGCCTCGCACAGATCGCGCAACGAAAAGCGCGCGGCGTCTACCCGCTCATGTTGGTTCGAATCGTTCATGAAGGTCGAATGGTTGTATCTGCCCCATGATCACTCGCCGGAATTTCCACGCGATAGGAAAAACGCCACCTGTTTTTTTGCGTGAAAACGCCGTCCATTAGCACAAACCTCAATAGCAAACTCGCGCATTTTTTTGACTCGCTGCTGAATCGGCGAGCACGCGCGACGTCATTTTCGCCGCACGGCAAACAATGCTGTCGAGCCCCCCATAAACCGCAGTTCCGCCTGTGTGAACCGGTCAATACGACGCGAAGCCTCTGTTTTGGCGTGATTCAATTTCAGCACTGTTCTTCACCCGCGCGGTCACTGACCGCCCGACCCTGTCGCCACGCCGAAAACGCAAGCCGATCCGCGTGAACGATGCGTCGATTGAACCTGCATGACCTGGAGATCGCATTAGTCGATGAAACTCGATTCGTATTGGAAGGAAGGTGTCGAACTGACGGAGCACGCCGCGGCGCTGCCGTCGAGCGCCGACGTGGTCGTGATCGGCGCAGGATTCTGCGGACTTTCCGCCGCGCTGACGCTGGCGCGCGCCGGCGCGCGCGTGGTGGTGCTCGAAGCCAACGACACCGTGGTCGCCGAAGCGTCCGGCCGCAACGGCGGTCATGTGAATAACGGTCTCGCCGTCGATTACGCGACGCTGGCCGCGAAGATCGGCGTGGAAAAAGCGCGAGCGTGCTATCAGCTTTACGACGCCGCCGTCGATACCGTCGACAGCATCGTGCGCGAAGAAGCGATCGACTGCGATTTCATGCGTCACGGCAAGCTGAAACTGGCCTCACGTCCGGCGCATTACGACACGCTCGCGCGCAGCTACGAACGGCTGATCGCCGATGGCGTGGACACCGACATCGAACTGCTCGACCGCCATACCGTGCGCGCCGAGGTGAACAGCGACAGCTACCACGGCGGTCTGCTCTATAAAAAGAGCGCCCAGATGCACATGGGCCGCTTCGGCAAGGGACTCGCCGATGCCGCGATCCGCGCGGGCGCGCAGATTCATACGCGCACGGCGGCGCTGCGTCTGGAGCGCATCGCGCAAACGGCGCACGGCTATCGCGTGCAGACCGCACGCGGCACCGTGAAAGCCGACAAGGTCTTGCTCGCGACGGGCGCAACGCGCCACGGCAATTACGGCAGCTTCGGCTGGATCCGCCGCCGCGTGGTGCCGATCGGCAGCTTCATCGTGGCGAGCGCGCCGCTCGGCGAGGCACGCGCCAGCGCACTGCTGCGCGAGCGCCGTACCTATGTCACGACCTCGAATCTGCATCACTACTTCCGCGTGTCGCCCGATCACCGGTTGATCTTCGGCGGCCGTGCGCGTTTTGCGGTGTCCAATCCGCAATCCGATGCCACCAGCGGGGAGATCCTGCGCGAAGGGCTGCTCGCCACCTTTCCGCAACTCGCGGACGTGCCGCTCACGCACTGCTGGGGTGGCATCGTCGATATGACGCAGGACCGGCTGCCCCACGCGGGCGAGCGCGACGGCCTGTTCTACGCATTGGGCTTCAGCGGCCACGGCACGCAGATGTCCACGCATACGGGCCGCTGCATCGCCCGCACGATGCTCGGCGAACGCGCGGCCAATCCGTGGGCCGGGCGCGACTGGCCGGCGGTGCCGGGCCACTTCGGGCCGCCGTGGTTTCTGCCGCTGATCGGCCTCTACTACAAGATGAAAGACGCCATTGCCTGACGACCCGCGCAAGCGAATTCCGTTTTCAACCATGACTTTGCCTCCAGGAACGTGTAGCCATGTCTGAACGTAAAAAACTCGAAACTCTCGTTGGCGCACCGGAATCGGATCGTCTGATCGGCGCGCTCCAGCACGGCGCAACCCGCCGCGACGTGCTGCGCCTGCTCGCAGCGGGCGGCATGCAGCTCGCGATGGCCGGCACGCTCGCCGGCGTGGCGGGTGCCGCGTACGCGCAAACGCCGCGCAAGGGCGGCAAGATTCGCGTCGCGGGCGACAACGGTTCGGCGAACGACACGCTGGATCCCGCGAAACAGTCGAACAAAACCGACTATTGCCGCGGCACGATGCTGTACAACAACCTCGTCGAACTCGACGGCACGCTCGCGCCGCGCCCCGCTCTGGCCGAGTCGTTCAAGACGACCGACGCGCGCGTGTGGGTCTTCACGTTGCGCAAGGGCGTGACGTTCCACGACGGCAAGGCGCTCTCGCCCGCCGACGTGGTGTATTCGATCATGCGCCACAAGGACCCGGCCGTCGCGTCGAAGGCCAAGACGCTCGCCGACCAGATCGACAGCGTGAAGGCAACCGGCCCGAACGAAGTCACGGTAACGCTCTCCGCGCCGAACGCCGACCTGCCGGTGATTCTCGGCACGTTCTACTTTCATATCGTCAAGGACGGCACGACCGACTTTACGAAAGGCATCGGCACCGGGCCGTTCAAGCTGCAGACCTTCCAGCCGGGCGTTCGCTCGATCGTCGTCCGGAATCCGAACTACTGGAAACCCGGCCTGCCGTATCTCGACGAAATCGAATTCGTCGGCATCGGCGACGAAAGCGCGCGTGTCAACGCACTGCTCTCGGGCGACATGGACCTGGTCGCGTCGATCAATCCGCGCTCGGTCGCGCGCGTCAAAGGCTCGTCGAATGCGAGCGTCTTCGTCACGCAGTCGGGTCAGTACACCGATCTGATCATGCATCGCGACACCGGCCCCGGCACTAATCCGAATTTCGTGCAGGCCATGAAGCTGCTGCTCGACCGCAACCTGATGAAGCAGTCGATCGCGCTCGGCTATGCGGTGACCGGCAACGATCAGCCGATCGATCCGACCAACCGTTTCTATACGCCGGGCCTGCCGCAAACGCAGATGGATCTCGACAAGGCGAAGTTCTACCTCGCCAAGGCCAATCTGGGCAGCACGCCGATTCCCGTGGTCGCGTCGCCCGCCGCGATGTATTCGGTCGACATGGCGCTGATCCTGCAGCAGACCGCGCGCAAGGTGGGCCTGAATCTCGACGTCAAGCGCATGCCCGCCGACGGCTTCTGGTCGAACTACTGGCTGAGCGCTCCGGTGGGTTTCGGCACGGTCAATCCGCGCCCGAACGCCGACACGCTGTTCACGCAGTTCTTCAAGTCGGACGCGCCGTGGAACGAGTCGCGCTGGAAGGATCCGAAGTTCGATCAGATGCTGCTCTCGGCGCGCGCCGAGATGGACGTCGCGAAGCGCAAGCAGATTTACGCCGACATGCAGACGATGATCCGCAGCGACGCCGGTATCGGCATTCCGCTGTTCCTCGCCACCATCGACGGCCACAGCAACAAGCTGCAGGGCCTGTCGCCGATTCCGCTCGGCGGCATGATGGGTTACGCGTTCGGCGAGCACGTATGGCTGTCCGCCTGATCCGCAATCGAAGCACACTTCGCCGCCTATCGCAGGGATGGGCGGCGAGCGGTCCATTTGAGGGGTGTCCGATATGAACACTGTGATTGTTCGCCTGCTGGCGCGCCGCGTGAGCGCTGCCGTTCTATCGCTACTCGCGATCTCCGCCATCGTGTTCGCGATTACCGCGGTGTTGCCCGGCGACGCCGCGCAATCGCAGCTCGGCCAGGACGCCACGCCCGAAGCCGTCGCGGCGCTGCGCGCGCAAATGGGCCTCGACGTGCCCGCGCCCGTGCGCTACTGGCACTGGTTGACCGGCATGCTCACGGGCCACGCCGGTGAATCGATGCTCACGCATCTGAGCGTGGCGAGCCTCGTCGGTGATCGCCTGTCGCATTCGCTGCTCCTCGCCGGCATCACCACGCTGGTGTCCGTGCCGATCGCGCTCGCGCTCGGCATTCTGTGCGCCGTGCTGCGCGGCCGCGCGTTCGATCGCACAGTGAGCGTCGGCGTGCTCGCGGTGGTCTCGGTGCCGGAGTTTCTGGTTGCGTCGCTCGCCGTGCTGCTTTTCGCGGTCAAGCTGCAATGGCTGCCGGCGCTCGCCTATCTCGACGACGGCGCGCCGTTCGGCCGCGTGCTGCGCGCGCTGGCGATGCCGGTGATGTGCCTGTGCTGCGTGATCGTCGCGCAGATGGTGCGCATGACGCGCGCCGCGCTGATCGATCAGTTGAAGGCGCCGTACATCGAAATGGTGCGGCTCAAAGGCGCCACGTCGTTCCGCATGGTGATGTTCCACGCGCTGCCCAATGCGATCGGACCGATCGCCAATGCGGTCGCGCTGAGCCTCTCGTACCTGCTCGGCGGCGTAATCATCATCGAGACCGTCTTCAACTATCCGGGCATTGCCAAGCTGATGGTCGACAGCGTCAGTCAGCGCGACATGCCGGTCGTGCAGGCCTGCGCGATGATTTTCTGCTTCGCCTACCTCGTCCTCGTCACGCTCGCCGACGTCTGCGGAATTCTGGGCAATCCGCGTCTGCGCCACCGCTAACGCGACCTCACCCTTTCGTTTGTGGAGCTCACCAAGATGACCCAATCGACCTCTGAAGGCAAACTCGCGCCGCCACCGGCCGACGCCGCCGCCGACCTGAGCGCGCACCCGCGTTTCATTCACCTGCGCCGCACGCTGAGCGGACTCGGCGTGCCGGGATGGATCGGCCTCGCGATCGTGCTCGTGTGGATCGCCGCCGCGATCGCGGGTCCGCTGGCCGGCGACGGCGCCAGCGCATCGGCCGACAACGTGCAGATCTTCGCGGGCGCGAGCGCACATCATCTGCTCGGCACCGACTATCTCGGCCGCGACATGCTCGATCGCGTGATGATGGGCGCGCGCTATACCGTGGGACTCGCGCTGATCGCGACGCTGCTGGCCAGCGGCGTGGGCACCGCGCTGGCGCTGCTGGCGATCGTCGGCGGCCCGAAGCTCGACGCCGTCATGAGCCGCACGCTCGATACGCTGACGGCGATTCCGAGCAAGATGTTCGCGCTCATCATGGTGGCGGCGTTCGGCTCCTCGACCGTCATGCTGACCGCGACCGCCGCGATCATCTACCTGCCCGGCGCGTATCGCATCGCGCGCTCGCTCGCCGTCAACATTCACGCGATGGAATATGTGGCGGTCGCCCGCACGCGCGGCGAAGGCACGGCCTACATCATGCTGCAGGAGATTCTGCCCAACATCCTGAGCCCGATGCTCGCGGATCTGGGGCTGCGTTTCGTCTACGTCGTGCTGCTGCTCGCGAGCCTGAGCTTTCTCGGCCTCGGCATCCAGCCGCCCGACGCCGACTGGGGCTCGCTCGTGCGCGAAAACCTCGACGGACTCGCCGAGGGCGCGCTCGCCGTGATCGCGCCGGCGCTCGCCATCGCGAGCCTGACGATCGCCGTGAATCTCGTGATCGACAATCTGCCGGGCGGCGCGCGCAAAGCGAGCCGCGATGCACGTCGCCAGGCGAAGCTCAACGAACAATTCAACGCTTCGCGTCGTGCGCAGATCGCCGCCACGACCGATGGGGAGGCACGCTAAATGGGCGCGGCAATTCATGTCAGGGACCTGACGATCATGGCAGGCGAATCCGTGCTGGTGGATCGCCTCGCATTCGATATCGCGCCGGGCCAGGTGCTCGCGCTGATCGGCGAATCCGGCTCCGGCAAGACCACCACGGCGCTCGCCTTGATGGGCTACGCGCGCGACGGCTGCGCGATCGCACCGGACAGTATCGTCAATGTCGGCGAGCGCAACGTCACCGCGCTCGATGCCGCCGCGCAGCGCGCGCTGCGTGGCCGCGTGGTCACGTATATCGCGCAGAGCGCGTCGGCGTCGTTCAATCCCTCGCGCACGATCATGGATCAGGTGGTCGAACCGGCGCGCATCCACAAGACGATGCCGCGCGCCGAAGCCGAAAAACGCGCCGTCGAACTGTTCCGCGAACTCGCCTTGCCGAATCCCGAAACCATCGGCGCGCGTTATCCGCATCAGGTGTCGGGCGGCCAGTTGCAGCGCCTGATGGCCGCGATGGCGCTGATCACCGACCCCGATCTCGTGATCCTCGACGAACCCACGACGGCGCTCGACGTGACGACTCAGGTCGAAGTGCTGCGCGCGTTCCGCCGCGTGGTGCAGCAGCGCAAGACCAGCGCCGTGTATGTGAGCCACGATCTGGCGGTGGTGGCGCAGGTGGCCGATCATATTCTCGTGCTGCGGCACGGCAAGATGCGCGAATACGGCGAGTCGGATCAGATCCTGCATGCGCCCGCCGACGACTACACGCGCAGCCTGCTCGCCGCCGCGCGCCCGAAGGAACGTCACGCCGATGCGCCGGACGATGCGACCCACGCGCGCGCCGACGCCCCACAGCTGCGTGCGGACCCCGAAGGCACGCGCCGCGCCCCGCAACCGCTGCTGCAGATCGACGCGCTCTGCGCGGGCTACGGTCCGCTCGACGCGCAGGGCCGCCCGCAGAATCGCATTCTCGACAAGGTCGATCTCAAGCTCTATCGCGGGCAGGCGATCGGCGTGATCGGCGAATCGGGATCCGGCAAGACGACGCTCGCACGCGCCGTGGCCGGTCTGATCGCGCCGTTCGAAGGCCGCATTGCGTTCGACGGCAAGGCCATGTCGCCGCAACTCGATCAGCGCAGCCGCGACGAGTTGCGGCGCATCCAGATCGTGTTCCAGATCGCCGATACCGCGCTGAATCCCGCGCATACCATCGAGCGCATTCTGGCGCGGCCGCTGCAGTTCTATCACGGCCTTCAGGGCAAGGCGCTGCGCACGCGGATCGCGCAACTGCTCGACATGGTGCGTCTGCCCCGCACGCTGATGGAGCGCCCACCGGCCGCACTCTCGGGCGGACAGAAGCAGCGCGTCAACCTTGCCCGCGCGCTCGCCGCCGAACCCGATCTGCTGCTGTGCGACGAAGTCACTTCGGCGCTCGATACGGTAGTCGGCGCGGCCGTGCTCGATCTGATGGCCGATCTGCGCAAGGATCTCGGCGTGTCGTATCTTTTCATCAGCCACGATCTGCATACGGTGCGTGCGATCTGCGATGAAATCGTCGTCATGCAGCATGGCCGCAAGGTGACACAGGTCGCGCGCGAAGATTACGATCGCGGTCCGCATCATCCGTACTACGAACTACTTTCGCGCTCGGTGCCCGAGCTGCGGCGCGGCTGGATCGACGAAGTCCAGTTGCCGAAGACCGAAACCGTCGCATAACGCTACAAGCCGCGACCTCATACCCTCACTCTTCACGAGATCAAGGAAAGCAACATGTCTCTGAATATCAGCAACGATTCCCTGCTCCCGGGCCGCAATTACATCGATGGCGCCTGGGTGGAAGCCGTCGACGGCAGCACGTTCCCGGTCAGCGATCCGGCCACCGACGCCGTGTTCACGCAGGTCCCCAACAGCGGCGCACAAGACGCGAAGCGCGCCGTGGACGCCGCGCACAACGCATTCGCCACATGGCGCAAGGTCCCGGCGAAGCAGCGCGCCGCGATCATCAAGCGCTGGAACGATCTGATCGTCGCGCACACCGAAGACCTCGGCAAACTGATTTCGCGCGAACAGGGCAAGCCGCTCGCCGAAGGCAAGGGCGAAGTGCTGTACGCCGCGAGCTACGTCGAATGGTTCGCCGAAGAAGCCACGCGCACGAACGGCGACATCATTCCCGCGCCCGTGCCGGGCCGCCGCATGTATGCACTGCGCGAACCGGTCGGCGTGATCGCCGCCGTCACGCCGTGGAATTTTCCCGCCGCGATGATCGCCCGCAAGATCGCGCCCGCGCTCGCCGCCGGTTGCACGGTCGTCTGCAAACCCGCCGAAGATACGCCGCTCACGTCGCTTGCGCTGGTCAAGCTCGCCGAAGAAGCCGGCGTGCCTGCCGGCGTCCTGAACATCGTCACCGCCTCGCGCGAGAACACGCCCGCCGTGGTCGACGTCTGGCTCGACGACGCGCGCGTGCGCAAGATCACCTTCACCGGATCGACGCCCGTGGGCAAGCATCTCGCGCGCCGCAGCGCCGACACGCTCAAGAAGCTCTCGCTCGAACTCGGCGGCAACGCGCCGTTCATCGTGTTCGACGATGCCGATCTCGACGCCGCCGTCGAAGGCCTGATGATCTCGAAGTTCCGCAACGGCGGACAGACCTGCGTGTGCCCGAACCGCGTCTACGTGCAGGCGGGCGTGCATGACGCCTTCGTTGCCAAACTGGCCGCGCGCGTGGGCGCGCTCGTCGTCGGTCCGGCCACCAACGCCGCCTCGCAGATCGGCCCGATGATCAACGCGCGCGCGGTCGACAAGATCGAGCGCCACGTGCGCAATGCCGTGGAAAACGGCGCGAAAGTGATCGTGGGCGGCACGCGCGTGCAGTCGGAACAGTGCGTCTCGGCGAACTATTTTGCGCCGACCGTGCTGATCGACGCGACGCCGTCGATGGACTGCTCGTGCGAAGAAACCTTCGGCCCGGTCGTGCCGATCACGCGCTTCGACACCGAAGCCGATGTGATCGCGCAGGCGAACGCGACGCCCTTCGGTCTCGCCGCCTACTTCTATTCGACGGACGTGCGCCGCATCTGGCGTCTCGCGGATGCGCTCGAAAGCGGCATCGTCGGTGTGAACGAAGGCGCGCTCGCCGCCGAATCCGCGCCGTTCGGCGGCGTGAAGGACTCCGGTTACGGCCGCGAAGGTTCGACGCACGGCATCGAGGAATACATGCACATCAAGTACGTCTGCCAGGGCCAACTGGACTGAGCGTTCTCACGATGAGCGGTCGAACGGCGGCGCTGTGCATTCTGCTGTTTCGACCGCTCATTTCGATACGGGGTACTGTGGCAAGGGGCGTTTTCAATTCTTTGTGAACTGCCGCCATTTTTATACTGCTTCACGTGCTGCTTTTTCTCAGTGGAAAACGCCGAACCGGCCACCTATCGCAACCCGCTCCATGACACGACCCAAGACCTCCGGCGCGCCGGATCTCAACCAGATGCTGATGCTGCGTCAGCAACTCGGCGCGCAGACCACGGCAGAGATCCGTTTCGATCCGGCCACGCGCGCGATGTATGCGTCGGAGGCGTCGAACTATCGTCAGCCGCCGATCGGCGTCGTGATTCCGCGCACGATCGGCGACTTCGAAACCACCGTCGAACTGTGCGCGACACTCGGCGTGGCGATCCTGCCGCGCGGCGCGGGCACGTCGATGTGCGGCCAGGCCGTCAACGCCGCGATCTGTATCGATCATTCCAAGTATCTGCATGCGATCGAATCGATCGACGCCGCAGCGGGTCACGCGATCGTGCAGCCGGGCGTGATCTGCGATCAGCTGAAAAAAGCCGCAGCCGCGCACGGTCTGACCTTCGGCCCCGATCCCGCCACGCATAGCCGCTGCACGCTCGGCGGCATGATCGGCAATAACTCGTGCGGCGCGCATTCGGTCATGGCGGGCAAGACCGTCGAGAACATCGAACGCCTCGACGTGCTGACCGCGACCGGCGCGCGCTTCTGGGTCGGCCCGACCGACGACGCCGCTTACGCCGAGCATCTCGCCGCGGGCGGCGAACGCGCGCGCATCGTCAAGGGTCTGCGCGAACTCGCCGAGCGCTATGCGGACGATATCCGCGCGGGCTTTCCGAAACTCAAGCGCCGCGTCTCGGGCTACAACCTCGATCAGTTGCTGCCGGAGAACGGTTTCAATATCGCGCGCGCGCTGGTCGGCAGCGAAGGCACGCTCGCCACGACGCTGCGCGCACAGGTCACGCTCGTCGAAGGTCGGCCCGAGCGCGTGCTCGTCGTGCTCGGCTTCGATACGATTTTCGACGCGGCGGACAGCGTACCGCATCTGCTGCCGCTCGGCGCGATTGCGATGGAAGGGCTCGACCAGGGCATCGTCGGCGGCCTCAAGGCGCTGGGCCTCAAGCTCGACGACATCGCCGAACTGCCCGCCGGCGACGCGTGGCTGCTGGTCGAATTCGGCGCGAGCACGCGCGAAGCCGCGATCGCCCAGGCGCGCGCGATGGCCGACGCGGCGCAGCGTTTTCCGCAACAGCCGAGCGTGCGTTTCGTCGAAGACGCGGCCTTGATGAACCGGTTGTGGACAATCCGCGAAACCGGCGCGTCGGCGACTTCGCTGTCACGCGATCCCGCCGCGCCCGACCCGGTGGTCGGCTGGGAAGACGCCGCCGTCGAGCCCGCTCTGCTCGGCGCGTATCTGCGTGAATTCACGGCGCTCGTCGAGCGCTATGGCTACAAGACCAATCTGTACGGCCATTTCGGCGACGGCTGCATTCATTCGCGCATCACCTTCGATCTGCGCTCGGCCAGCGGCGTGCACGACTGGCGCGCATTCCTGGAGGAAGCCGCGAGGCTCGTGGTCAAGTACCAGGGCTCGCTGTCCGGCGAACACGGCGACGGCCAGGCCAAGGGCGAATTCCTGCATCTGATGTACACGCCGCGCCTCATGCAGGCGTTCCGCGAATTCAAGGCGCTGTGGGATCCGCAAGGGCTGATGAACCCCGGCAAGCTGATCGACGCGATGCCGGTGGACGAGAACCTGCGCATGGGTCCGCAGTATCGCCAGGGGAACGTGAAGGGCATGTTCACGTATCCGATGGCGGCAACTTCCGCCAGCGACGATGCGCCTGTCGACACACTCGAAGAACGCGGCTACGGACGCGAAACCGAGCGCTGCATCGGCATGGGCAAATGTCGCTCGATGGACGGCGGCACGATGTGTCCGAGTTTCAAGGCGACGCGCGAGGAGCGCAATTCCACGCGCGGACGCGCCCGCCTCTTCTTCGAAATGCTCAACGGCGAGGTGATCGACGAAACGCGTAACGCCGAGGCCGTGAAGGAATCGATGGATCTGTGTCTCTCGTGCAAAGGCTGCAAAAACGATTGCCCGACGCACGTGGATATTCCCAAGTACCGCGCGGAATTTCTGCATCGCTACTACAAGACGCGGCGTCGTCCGCTGATGGATGCAGCGGTCGGCCGGATCGGCGCATGGCTGCCGGTTGCCACGCGCGTGAGCGGACTCGTCAACGGCGCGATGCGTAACAGGCTCGTCAAAAAGGCATCGCAGCGCTTTGGGCTGGCTGAAGGCGCGGCGTTTCCGCCCGTCGCTTCGCAGGCCTTCCGCGACACGCCGGCGGCGAAAAAACTGATCGCGCCGTGGCCCGCGCGCTTTGGCGCACAGGACGTCGTGGTCTGGACCGACACGTTCAACAACGGCTTCTCGCCCGCCGTGCTCGACGCCGCCCTGCGCGTGGTCGAAGCCGCAGGCGGCACGCCCCGCCTCACGCCGCGTCATGTCTGCTGCGGGCGTCCGCTTTACGACGTCGGCCTGCTCGACGAGGCGAAGAAGAACCTGCTCGATATCGTTGAGATGATGCGCGCGCCGGTTGCCGCCGGCGTGCCCGTGCTGATTCTCGAACCGAGTTGTCTTTCCGTATTCCGCGACGAAATGCTGGCGTTGATCGGCCATGATGCCGAGGCCGGCGAACTCGCGCGCAAATTGTCGTCGGCATGCATCACCGTTGCAGAATATGCCCAGAAAAACGGGCTGAATCTTCCATCGACGTTGCCGGGCGAAGATTCTCGCGCAGAATCTGTGCATGTGCACACGCATTGCCATCAGCGTGCATGCGGCGGCGCGGGCGCGGAGAAAAACCTCGGCGCGAAAGTGCTCGATACCGGCTGTTGCGGCATGGCAGGCGCATTCGGCTATCACCACAAAACGGCCGCCGTAGCGAAGGCAGTCGGCGAAAAGGAACTCGTGCCGAAGCTCGCCGCGCTGCCCGACAACGCCATCGTGGTCGCCGACGGTTTCAGCTGCCGCTCGCAGATCGGCAAGCTCACCGGCCGCACGGCGCAGCATCTCGCACAACATCTTGCAGAAGCCATCGCCAGCGTGAACCCGCCCGTGCGTACCGGCACCGACGAACCCGCGTAGCGGCCTGATCCACCTTTGCTCAACACCGTCCGAATACGGTATCAAACAAACGAGAGAGAACCTGACATGACCCGCGACAATCAATCCCTGATCGAACATCGCCAGCATCACGTGCCACGCGGCGTCGTCACCGCGCATCCGCTGTTCGTCGAAAAGGCGCAAGGCGCAGAACTGTGGGACGTCGAAGGCCGCCGCTTTATCGACTTCGTCGGCGGCATTGGCGTGCAGAACATCGGCCATAGCCATCCGCGCGTGATCGACGCCGTGCAGAAGCAACTCGCGAAAGTCACGCACGCGGCCTTCCAGGTCGTCGGCTACGAGGTCTACACGCAACTGGCCGAGCGCCTCAATACGCTCGTGGGCAACGGCGCACACTACAAGTCGTTCTTCTCGACGACGGGCGCGGAAGCCGTCGAAAACGCGATCAAGGTCGCGCGCGCGTGGCGCAAGGTGCCGGGCGTGATCGCGTTCCGCGGCGGCTTCCACGGCCGCACGCTGCTCGGCTCGACGCTGACCGGCATGAGCGCGCCGTACAAGCAGAATTTCGGACCGATGGCGGGCGAGGTCTATCACACGCCTTATCCCGACGCGTACCGCAACTTCAGCGCCGCCGATGCGATCCGCTCGCTCGAAGATCTGTTCGCCACGCAGATCGCGCCCGACCGCGTCGCGGCGATCGTTCTGGAGCCGGTGCAAGGCGACGGCGGTTTTCTCCCGGCGGGCAAGGAGTTCATGCAGGCGCTGCGCGAACTGACGACGCGCCACGGCATCGTGCTGATCTGCGATGAAATCCAGGCGGGTTTCGGGCGCACCGGCGAGATGTTCGGCTTCCAGCACTTCGGTATTCAGCCCGACGTCATCACGGTTGCGAAGAGTCTCGCGGGCGGTCTGCCGATTTCGGGTATCGTCGGCCGTGCGGAGATCATGGACGCGCCGCTGCCTGGCGGCCTGGGCGGCACGTATGGCGGCAATCCGCTCGGTTGCGCGGCGGCGCTCGCGGTGCTCGACGTGTTCGAAGAAGAACAGTTGCTGGTGAAAGGCCGCGCGCTCGGCGCGAAGCTTCACGCCGGTCTTGAACAGATCGCGCGCGACCACGCGGCGATCGGCACGGTGCGGGGTCTCGGCCCGATGGCCGCGCTCGAATTCGTGCGCAACAGCGACCCGTTCCAGCCCGACGCCGACTTCGCCCAGGCCGTCATCGACCAGTGCCGTGAAGACGGCCTGCTGGTGATCAAATGCGGCGTGCACCGCAATACGGTGCGTCTGCTCGCGCCGCTGACCGTGAGCGATGCGATCGTCGATGAAGCGCTGACGATCCTGCGCAATGCGGTGACGAAGGTATCGGCGAAGGTCCGCTAAAACTACGCTTGCGCGATGCCGGGCGTTCGATTGGCACGGCACCGCGCAACGTGTTATTAACGGCTTACGCCCTGATTCACGATCGAACTCAGGCGCATTTCGAAGGGACCTACTCATGCTCATGGTCGTCAAATCGGGCGGCCCGGAAGCGATGCCGGAATGGCGCTCGCTCTACCGGACGCTGTTGCCCGAACTGGAAGTCGTCGGTTGGGACGATCCTGCGCTCGATCCCGCGAGGGTCGAGTACGCGATGGTCTGGGAGCCGACGCCCGGACGGCTCGCGCAGTTTCCCGCGCTGCGCGTCATCCTGAGCAGCGCAGCGGGCGTGGACCACATTACGCGCGATCCTTCGGTGCCCGCGCATCTGCCGATCGTCCGCATGGTGACGCCCGAAACTGGCGAGCGCATGGCCGACTTCGTCACGGCGTGCGCCTATGCCATCGTGCGCGACTTTCCCGCGCTGCGCGACGCACAAACGGCGCGACGCTGGGACGAAAGTCTCGTCGGTCGGCGTGCAAGCGAGACCACCGTGGCGATACTCGGTCTCGGCAATCTGGGCGTCGCGTGCGCGCAGCGCCTGGCGGCCAATGGCTTTCGCGTCAAAGGCTGGGCGCGCACGCCCAAACAGATCGCGCAATGCGAGAGCTTCGCGGGCGACGACGGCCTGCACGCGTGCGTGGCGAATGCAGATATCGTCGTCAATCTGCTGCCCGATACGGCCGCCACGCGCAATCTGATCGACAGCCGCTTTCTGGCCTCGCTGCCGCGTGGCGCATCGTTGATCAACGTGGGCCGCGCGCCTCAGGTCGATATTCAGGCCGTGGTGGCGAGCCTCGATAGCGGACATCTGCGCAGCGCGTTTCTCGATGTGTTCGACACCGAACCGCTGACGCCGAACGATCCGCTGTGGCAACACCCGAGACTGTGGCTGAGTTCGCACATCGCCTCGGCCGTGTCGCGCGAGAGCAAGGCGCGCCAGATCGTCAAGGCGATTCTGGCCGACCAGGCGGGACAAGCACTCGAACACGTCTACGCCGCCGACTTCGGCTATTGAGTTTTAAGGAAGACGCATTACGATCCCCAGCGGGCCAACTGCTGGGGATTTTTCTTTTGTGGCCTTTTTTTAGCCGTTTTTCTATCCGCTCAAGACGATCACCGGGAAAGTGCACGCCGTATGCAAGCCCATTCACGACTGTGCAAGCCGCCCCTTTATGGCGAAAACGGCAGCCTATGCCGTATCGCGGCACGAAATCACATTTATCGCGTTTCTGCGCATTTTATACAGAACAAAGCCCCGGTTTTAGCGTGCTCCAATTGAACGCCTGAATTGAACCGCTCCAGCGCGTAAATACCCGCTTCCCACAATGCGTTTGCGCTCGCTGATGCTCAATCAATCTGGACTACGAATTTTCAACCACACGCTACCACTTGGAGCTCGCAAATGAATAAGTCCACCAGAAACACTTTCAGCGCTGGTTTCTCCGTTGCGCTTCTCGCAGGCGCAAGTCTCGCGCATGCGCAGAACAGCGTGACACTCTATGGCGTCGCCGATACGGGTATCGCGTACATCAACCACGCCAGCGGCAGCAAGAATGCCGTGGCGATGTCGAGCGGCAATCTGAGCGGCAGCCGTTGGGGCCTGAAAGGCTCGGAAGAGCTGGGCGGGGGTCTGAAAACCGTGTTCCAGCTGGAGAGCGGATTCAACATGAATACCGGCGCCGCCGGTCAGGGATCGCGTCTGTTTGGCCGGCGCGCGTACGTGGGTCTGAGCAGCGCGGACTGGGGCACGCTCACGGCGGGTCGCCAATATGAAGCGTCTGTCGACATGATTCAGGCCATCACCGGCGACAACTACTTCAGCACGATGTTTACGACGCCGGGCGATCTCGACAACAACGACAACGACATGCGCGTCAACAACTCGATCAAATACCTCAGCCCGAACTGGCGAGGCGTGCAGGTCGAACTGGTCTACGGTTTCAGCGGCCTCGCGGGCCAGACGGGTCAGGGCTACACCTACTCGGGCGGCGTGTCGTACGCGAATGGCCCCATCAATCTGGCGGCCATGTACATGCGGCTGACCAACGAACCGTCGTCGAGTGCCACGCGCACGACCTGGACCAGCAGCGGCGATTCGCTGTTCGTCAGCCCGATCAACCAGGGATATCAAACCGCGAAGGCGATGGATGTTGCGTCGGCGGCCGCACAATATGCGCTGGGTTCGCTGCTGATCGGCGCGTCGTATAGCAATGTGCAATATCAGAGCGACGCGGCTTCCAATTTCTCGGGCACCCAGCACTACAACATCGGCAAAGCGTTTCTTGCTTATCACTTTACGCCGGCGCTGCTCGCGGGCATTGGCTATGAATTCGTGAAGGCGGGCGGCGATACGTCCGCGACCTACAACGAAATCAGTCTCGGCGCGGACTATAACCTGTCGAAGCGCACCGACGTGTATGCGCTTGCCGGTTATCAACATGCAAGCGGCACGCAACGAAAAACCGACGGCACGCTGCAAACGGCGGTGGCGTCGATCGGTTCATACGGACGCAGCGGTACGGATAGCCAGTCGATGGCGATCGTCGGCATTCGCCATAAGTTCTGATGTAAGGGCGCGTTAGCGCATGCCTTGCCTGCCGACGTCGCGCAGGCAAGGCACGTGCATCTTGCGTATGTGATGCGCCCTACTTTTCCTCGCCGCGATTCCGCTTGAGCCGCAGCATCAACTGATCGGCCTGATCGAGCGCCTGAGCGACCGTCACGAAGCGAACCGCGACGCCGCCCGCCAATGCATCCTGGTAATGCATTCTCACGTTCGCCAACGCATAGTTGCCGACCGACGCCTCGGACAAGCGCTGCGCAATCGACTCGGCTCGCGCGGAAGCCTGCGCGAAATCGGAAGACAATGCGCCCGCAAACGCAAACCGTCCCGCTCCAATATGCGCAAGCTGACCGTCGCCTGAACTCGCGGCCAACATACGTTCGCCGCAGGCACGCAGAAACTGTTCGCCGATCGCATAGCCATGCCGATCATTCAGCGCGTAAAAGCCCTCCAGATCGACGATGCACAGCGCCACATACGAACCATCCGTCGACGAGTTCGCCAGCAGACGTCCAAGTTCTTCCTGCAACGCGCGCCGGTTCGGCAAGGCCGTCGTATCGTCGATGAGCGCGCGCTGGGCGAGATGCTCGTTAGCAAGCGTCAATTGTTCGATCAATCGCTCGCGCTCGATATGTTCCGAAATCAGTTTCGCGAAGACATTCAACGCGCTACGCGCACGCGAATTGATTTCCAGACTTTCACGGCTAATGCCGCATATCGTGCCGATCACGGCGCCGCTTTCGGCGCAGACCGGCGCACTTGCATAAGTGCGGATATCCAGTTCGGCGGCGGCGCGCGAATCGCCCCAGATTTCCTTCACATTGCTGACGACACGCTGCCCGCTTTCCAGACTGCGTTTGCACAATGTGTCGAACCATGGGACCTGCAGGCCTTCGAGCACCTGCGTGCGCCCTTCGTTGCGCGAGTACAGCACGGTCTGCACTTCGCGGCTGAAATCGATCGACGTCAGATACGTCGATTCGAGTCCGGTCATCGTCCCCAGCATTTCGAGCAGCGGGCGCACGAGGCCTTCCAGGCTCTGTGCGGCGGCCACCTTTTGCGAAAGACGTTCAAGCAATTCGTCCATGGCTGACACTCACGTATGCAGATGACATAACCCGCTTGCGGGGATGGCGTGCATTCGACGGTATCAGCTTTTTTCGCGGTTTTCCAGGTGTCACGGGAGCGACATCTGCGAGGCCGTTCATCACGATGAATGGACGCTTTGCACGCTGTCGCGAAGACTCAAGTTCCTTGCCGGCCGTCCGTTAACACTGCAGACACGTCGTGTGGGATCAGCTTGCACGCGACGCCGACCTTGCAGATCAAGAGGAACAACGAAGAATGGACAAAGCCACGGATTCTCTGCGCGGCCAATACCCGAATGACGAAGCGATGCCGTTTCAGACAGGCACAGCCGCCTGCCTCGCACAGACTCAGGAGATCGTTTCGTGAATAGCTTGCGTCGTGTGGCGGATGTCTCCGCCGTCTTTCCCGCCCGCGCCTCTGCCGTGGCGCGCTCCGCTGTCCATGCCCTCATACTCGTCGCGGGCAGCGTGTGCTGCATCGGCGCCCATGCCGAACTCGGCGGGCCGCCGACCCTGCCCGCCACCAGCGCGCAGGCATCGAGCGCCGTGTCGTTGAAGGCAACGAGCAGCACGTCGGCGACCAGCACGTCGACCGCCTATACCGTGCGCGAATCGACGCTCACGAACGGCATCACCGAACGCGAATATCTGAACGTCGACGGCACCGTGTTCGCGCTGGCGTGGGACGGCCCCTTCATGCCCGATCTGCGCAGCTTCATGGGCAGCACGATCTTCTCCGAGTACGTGAGCGCGATGCAGAATCAGACCGACCGCACGCGCAGTGGTGGCGTGAATATCAGCACGGACGATTTCGTCGTGCAGGTGCAAGGCCATCAACGGCACTTCCGCGGGCGCGCCTGGCTGCCGTCGCTGCTGCCGAGCGGCGTCAGCACGTCGGTGATCCAGTAACGCTCGCCGCGCTTCCGCGCGGGCTTCGTGCGAAGCCGCGCGGCGCTTGCAAATTCGCTTGCACGCCCTTTCATTTTCTTACGCCTTCTTTCGGCCTCGCTCTTCTCGCCACTGTCCAGTCATGACGACAATGTCTTCTCTCGCAGTGCTCGCCTGCAGTCTCGCGCTGCTCGCGCATTTCCTTTTCGCCGGCCGCGTGTCGCGCCGCCCGGTGGCCCAGTTCGCTGCTTACTCCCTGCTGCTCGCGCTGGCCGCGTGCGGCGGCGGCGGATCGTCGAGCGACGGCACGTCGAGCACGACAACCGGTTCTGCGAATTCGTCGAACAACACCAGTTCGTCGAGCGCCAGCAACACGCTGACCGTCATCGTGCAGAAAGGCCTCGGCACCTTCCCGAATCAACCGTTCGTCACCGTGACCGTTTGCGCGCCCGGCAGCACCACTTGCGACACGATCGATCACGTCCTGCTGGATACCGGATCGACCGGTCTGCGCGTGCTGGCTTCGTCGCTGAGCGCCACGACGCTCGCCGGTATGACGCGCGAGCAACTGGCGTCGTCGGGTAACTACATCGACGAATGCGGCCAGTTCGTCAGCGGCTATACGTGGGGCTCGCTGCGTCTCGCCGATGTGACGATGGGAAGCAAAACCGCATCGAGCGTGCCGGTGGAAGTGATCGGCGATTCCGATGCCGGCACGGCGCCGTCGGCGTGCAGCGGCACCGGCTCGGACATGGGTTCCACCACCGAGATGGGCGCGAACGGCATTCTGGGCGTGCAAGGGCAGATCCGCGATTGCGGCGCGACCTGTGCGACCAGTGCCTATCCGCTGTACTACGCCTGCGCGACCGGTTCGAGCTGCTCGACGTCGAGCGCCGTGCCGCTGGCCCAGCAGCTGACCAATCCGGTCAGCATGCTGAGCAGCGACAACAACGGCATCGTCCTCTCGATGCCGAGCGTGTCGGACAGCGGTCAGACGCTCGCGACAGGCACGCTTTACTTCGGTGTCGGCACGCAGACCAACAACACGCTGAGCTCCGCCGATCGTATTCCGCTCGACACGAGTTTCGAGTTCAAGGCGACGTATGGCGGCACCGCCAACCAGAGCAGCTTCATCGATTCGGGCACGAACTTCCTGTACTTCCAGGACAGTACGCTGACGCAGTGCACAGGCGCCTATAGCGGCTACTATTGCCCGTCATCGGTCCAGACCGAGTCCGTGACGTTCACGCCGAACAGCGGCGCAAGCGATTCCAGCGGCTCGTATACCGGCTCGTTCAAGGTTGGCAACGTGAAGTCGCTGCTGAACACCAGCGGCGTTTATGCGTTCGACGACATTGCCGTGTACGGACTGGTCGATAGCGGCATGGATTTCGGCATGCCGTTCTTCTATGGCCGCTACGTGGTGATCAAAAACGAGAGCTCGTCCGGTGCGGGCGACGCGTACGCGGCCTTCGCATCGAACGGCCTGTAACGCAGAGCGGTAGCCGTGCATGCCGGATCAGCGGTATGCATGGCCGCGCGAATGGCAGGGCTCCGTCGCCGGACCAGCCGCGTTATTTCGCTCCGGCAGCCGTCAGGCGCAATTCGAGGGATTTCCGTAAAATACGACTTCTCCTCCTATCCGGCTGACGACTGCACCATGCATCGCATTGGATTCTTTGTTTGCAGCGGCCACGACGCGCTCGACCTCGGCGGCCCGCTATCGGCATTCAATCAGGTGGCCGCCGCCGCGGGCCATACGCCGTACGATCTTCAAGTCATCTCGCAGTCGGGCGGCCCGGTGCGGGGCAATACGGGTCTTGCCATCGAGACGCGCCCTATCGGCAGGCGCAGGTTCGACACCGTCGTTTTCGTCGGCGGCGATATCGAACCGATGCAGACACCGGAAAATATCGCAGCGGCGAAGAAACTGGGCGCAAAGGCATCGCGAGTCGCGAGCGTTTGCACCGGCGCCTTTCTGCTTGCGGAAACCGGCTTGCTCGACGGTTTGAAAGCCACGACGCACTGGCGATATTCCGCGTTGCTGCAATCGCGCTTCCCTCGCACGCGCGTCGAAGGCGACAGCATCTATATCGTGGACGGCCACGTCTGGACATCGGCGGGCATCGCCTCCGGAATCGACCTCGCGCTTGGGCTGATTGAACGCGATATGGGCGCGGACGTCGCGCGCGCGGTTTCCAGGCTGCTAGTCGTGCCGTATCGACGACCGGGCGGGCAATCGCAATTCTCCGCGATGTCGCAGATGGAACCGGAATCGGATCGCATCCGCATCGCCCTGAACTTCGCCCGCGAACATCTGGCGGAAGCGCTGCCGGTGGAACGGCTCGCCGACGCTGCCAATTTAAGTCCGCGCCAATTCGGGCGCGCATTTCGCCGCGAAACCGGAGAAACGCCAGCGAAGGCGGTCGAGCGTTTGCGTGTCGAAGCAGCGAGATTGCGCCTTCAGGATGGCAGCGAGCCGATCGAGCAAATTGCTCTGGCCGTGGGATTCACCGATCCGGAACGGATGCGGAGGGCTTTCATCAAACTGCATGGCCACCCTCCGCAAGCGATCCGGCGCGAGAGCCGAATGAACAGCACTCGCTGATATGACGTCATGCTTTTAAATCGGCAGCCGCTCAATTTCCATTCGAGGACTGCGCGGCATAATCATTCCACATATCGCGCTGCAATTTCCAGGCACCGTTTTCCTTCAGGAAAATGAGGATCTGCTTGCCGCGATAAGTGAGCTTGCCGTCATGGTCGCGGACTTCCGCATCCGAGACCTCCGTCACCGCCCGTTCGTTGCCGTAGAACTCGTAATGACTGAACGATACCGTTCCCGGTTTCTGCCCGGCATACGCTTTCGCGAAGTGCGCGGTAATTGCATCGCCGCCCGTGACCCGGTCACCGCCAGGCGGCAAGAGCGCGCCGTCGTGCGTATAAAGATGGCCTATCGCTTCATAATCTCCGCGTGCGAAGGCATCGGCCCATCGCGCATTCTCGGCTTTAATGGCGACTTCGGTTTGTGGCTGCGGGCCAGCGGCCATCGCCGGCGCGGCAAACGCGCACAAGGTCAAACAGGCTGCAACAGCGGCAGCGTAGCGACGAATCGGTTGCATTGAAGAATGTCCGGTCGAGGTTGGAATCGAAGGATCTGCATTTGCGCGAACGACGCCGCGCATTTCAGCGAACGCCCGGGATACGGGCGAGTCCACGGGACGCACCAGGCATTCTCTTGTCGACCATCGCGAGGATTTCGGGCCGTGCATCTCGCGGATGACCGGAATGGAACGGCGGCGCGGGATCGTATTCGATCACGAGCTGCGTGAATTCGGCGGCTTGTTGACCGCGCAGTTTCGCCGCGACGCGCAGCGCGAAATCGATGCCCGCAGTGACGCCGCCACCGCTCATGAAGCGACCGTTATCGTCCTCCACGAAACGATCCGGCACGGGAATCGCGCCATACTCGGAGAGCTTGTTGACGAACGCCCAATGGCAGGCGCTACGCTTGCCGTTGAGAATGCCGGTCGCGGCGAGCACCAGCGAACCGTTGCACACCGATGTCACGTGTTTCGCGCTTTGCGCCAGACGCCGGATCTGCGCCTGATACTCCGGCCGCATCGGCGCGCTTAAATTGGAGCCGCCGGGAACCAGAATCAGATCGGTCTTTTCGATGTCGGCCAGTCGTTCCGTGTTGCCATACACGACGCCGAATTCGAGCGTCACGTTGCCGCCATCGAGGCTCGCGTAGCGAACGTTCGTATTCGGCAGACGATGAAAAATCTCGCTCGGTCCCGCAAAATCGAGCAAGGTGCCGCCGTCGTAATTCACAATCAGAATGTTGAGCGGGTCATTGGGCGCGAGTTCTGCCTTGCTGTCTACCTGTGCCAAAACCGGCGTGGCGTGGCCGAGCAACGCACCGCCACCGAGCACGGCGCCCAGCGTGGCGATGCTGCCGAACCGGAGAATGTCGCGGCGCGAACGACCTGCGCCGGTCAGCGATTCGCCGCTGGCCTTGTTTTCACTACTGTCGGTCAAGATGATTTCTCCTTGCGCGTCGGCCCCTCCGCGTGCGCAACCAGATTGGGCCGGATTGAAAGCCGCCACGCCGTGAAAGCGTGATGGACATTGAATGAAGGTGTCGATGAGCCGGAAGCGCTTCAATCGCGAAACGCTGGCTTAAAGCTGCGAAGCGCCGCCATCGACAATCAGCTCGGTGCCGATGACATACGCGGATTCGTCGCTGGCGAGATAGAGCGCCGCGTAGGCAATGTCCTCCGTGCGACCCAGGTGGCCTGCGGGAATGGCTTCGGCAAACTCGGCTTTACGGTCGCGAACCCATTCATCGGACATGCCCCACCGGCTGATCAACGGCGTGTCGATCGCACCGGGCGCGATGGCGTTAAAACGGATCTTCCGGTCGAGAAACTCATACGACCAGCTGCGGGCGAGCGATCGCACAGCCGCTTTCGCGGCCGCAGTCAGCGAAATTCCGTGCTGACCGGTCTGCGCGACGAACGACGTGTTCAGGATGACTGATGATCCTTCACGCAATTCCGGCAGCACCGCTTGAAGCGTGAACACGACGCCCTTGACGTTGATGTCCATGATCTCGGTGTAGAGCTTTTCGTCGATATCGTTGAGCGCAGAAGGAAACGCCCAACCGGCGTTGGCAAATACGATATCCAGACCGCCGAACTGCGCGTTCACCTCGGCGGCAATCGCGCGCATATCCTCGATCGACCGCACGTCGCCTTTGAGCACCAGCGCGTGCTCGCCAAGCTCGTCTTTCACGCGATCGAATACGGTCTCGTCGCGACCGGTCACCGCTACGCGCGCGCCCTCTGCAACGAACAGCTTCGCGGTCGCGAGTCCGATGCCGCTGGTGCCGCCCGTAATCAACGCTGACTTGTTTTTAAGCCTCATTTTCCGGTTCCTTTCCTTGCTCCAGTTTGACCATGCCGAATGCACTGAACGCCATCGCGTTCGTGCTCGTTTTCCGGCGTGGTGTCTGCGCAAATTATGGAACCGAGGCGGATTGGCTCAAAGGTCGTATAACCCTCAAAAAACGTCACCCATACTCACGACACTCGTGCGCTATCCTCGTTGGTGAAGAACCGGGGATAATGAGCGTCATTCAATCCGCCATATAGGTGTGCCGTTGCACATGAATCTCGCCAGGACGCTGGTCATCGGCAATTGCGGTTCGGGGAAAAGCTGGCTTTCTGAGCGGCTTGCTGCCTCGCGCAAGAGCGCATGGATCGATCTCGACGACCTTCACTGGGAGCCGGGTGGTTACAACACGGCGCGAAAGCGCGAAGACGTCATCGTCATGGCGCGCGACGCGGCAGATGGAGAGCGCTGGGTCATCGAAGGCATCTACGGCTGGATCGTCACGGAAATCGTGCACGCTGCAACGGCGCTGGTATGGATCGCCGTGGACGAATCCGATTGCGTCGAGAACATTCACCAGCGCGGCATGCGAGGCGGCGCCGATGCGCAGTCGTTCGCGGCGTTGCTGGAATGGGCGCAGTCGTACCGGTCGCGCACCGGCTCCAGTTCGTATGGCGCGCATGAAGCGATCTTCAACGCGTTCGAGGGGCACAAGGTGTGCCTGAAAAGCCGCGAGGCGGTGGCGGCTTTCGCTAACGGTTCTGCGACCGCTTCAAGCGAGCGCCGCACAGCGCCTCGAAACGCGGACTGATACCCGTCCAACGCTACGGGCACATCCGGCACGTACACAAGCACGGCACAGATCGGCGAGTTCATGCGCACGACCCTTCCATCGTCAAACGGGCATTCAATCGGCAAGATGCTGAACCGCGAGATCGACGAACGCGCGTAGACGATGCAGCCGACGAAGATCGCGGTGATAGCCCATCCAGATCTCCCGTTGCGGCGGCTCGTCGCTCAATTCGAGCCGGCGAATCGAACTCAACTGATCGCCGACGGGCCGCGGCAGCACCGCAATGCCCACGCCCTGGCCGCACATCTGCGCCTGAACGTTGCGGTTATTCGACTGCAACACCACGTTCGCGTTGGGGAAGCGTTGCTTTAGCCAGTCGATATCCGGAAAGCTGCCGGTCGACGTATCCATGGCGATCAGGCGCTGCCCCGCGCCATCGCCTTCCACGGGGTCGGCGCTCGTCGCGGCCACGTAGACGCCGTATCGCATCCGCGTCAAGCGTCGCTGCACGATATCGGGCCCGTTGAACGGAACGATGCGAAACGCGACGTCGGCTTCGCGCTGCGCCAGATTGAACAGGCGCGTGCCCGTCAGCACCTCGATTTCCACCAGCGGATAGTCGCGCGAATAGTCCGCCAGCACGGGCGGCAGCACATACGCGCCGAACCAGTCGGCCGACGACACCTTGAGCGTCCCCTCCAGCTTCTGCTGCTCGCCGGTCAGCCGCCGCTCCATCGTCAACGCGCTCTCCTCCATCTGCTCGGCGAGCGGCAGGATGCCCGTGCCCTCGGCGGTCAGCACGAAGCCGTCTGCCGTGCGCTGAAACAGCACCTGCCCCATCGATTCCTCGAGCGCGCGCAACCGCCGCCCGATGGTCGGATGACTGAGATTCAGCGCGCGAGCGGCAGCGCCGAGCGTGCCTGTGCGCGCAATCGCGAGAAATATCCTGACGTCGCTCCACTCCATCGCCATGAACCCACAAAAATGAACGGAAGTTGTTCATTTTATTGGATTGTCGAACATAAATGAATTTGCGAGACTGCGTTCCGTCGCGTGTTGTCACGCCCGAACCATCCGGCACAACGGAGTCCGTCATGTCGCAGATCCCCTCATCCACCGTGTACGTCAGCTATACGGGCACGCCGAACGACCGATTCGACCGGCGTTATTACGTCGAACATCACCTGCCGCTCGTCATGGCGGCCTGGCAACGCTACGGCCTCGAGCATGTCGCGGCTTTCTTTCCCGCGCAGACCGAGGCGCTCGAAGGCGGCGGCACGCTCGTGATCTGCGAATGCCGTTTTCGCGACGAGGCGGATATTGATGCCGCGTTCGGCGCCCCGGAAACGGCGGAGGTCATGGCGGACGTCACGGCCTTTACCGATCTCGCGCCCACACGCGCACGTGTCGTCCCGCTCTGACCAGGCACGCACGTTTTCGCATCCCTCGCGCGCCATCGCGCCACCTCACCTCAACGGCAGGAGTTTGACCTTGGCCTTCTGGAACAACACCGCCGCGCGCACCGTGCGCCGCGGTCATCTGTGGATTCCGGGCAACCGTATCGAACGACACGGCGAGACCTACCAATGCGGTCCGCTGTTCGTCGAATGGGAAGCGCCGGAGCGGGTCACGCGCCCCTGGCCAATCGTGCTGCTGCACGGCGGCGGCTTTCAGGGCACCGAATGGTTCGATACGCCGGATGGCCGGCCCGGCTGGGCGCAGCGCCTCGTCGAAGCCGGTTATGCCGTGCTCGTCGCCGACCGTCCGGGGCAGGGGCGCTCCCCCTTCCACGTCGAGACGATGGGGCCGATGGGGCCGCCGTTCTCCTACGAGCACGGCCGCCATATCTACTTCCCGCACGAATACGAAGGCATGCACACGCAATGGCCGTTCGAGCGCGACGACGAAGCCGCGATGGACGCATTCATCGCCGGCTATGGTCCGCTTCCCGCCGATCTCGCCGTCTCCGAGGACATGGAAGCCGATCGCATCGCGAAGCTGCTGGACCGCATCGGCCCGGCGATTCTGCTGACGCACTCGGCGTCCGGGCCAGTCGGCTGGCTCGTGGCCGATCGCCGTCCCGGTCTCGTGAAAGCGATCGTCGCCGTCGAGCCGATGGGGCCGCCTTTCGCGGAGATCCCCAATATCGGCACATTGACGTGGGGACTCGCCGCAGCGCCGCTGAACTGGGCGCCGAGCGTCGCCTCGCCGGAAGCGCTGCGTGCGGCGGCGCCCGGCGCGCACACGCTGCCTGCGCTCGCCGGTTTGCCGATCGTCGCCGTGACGGCCGAGGCCTCCGCCTTCGCCGCCGCCAGTCATCCCGCCATCGAACAGCTCAAGGCGGCGGGCAGCGCGGCCGAAGTGCTGCATCTTCCCGACCACGGCGTATTCGGCAACGGCCACGGGCTGATCTACGAGAAGAACTCCGACGCGGCGCTCGCGCCGGTGCTGAACTGGCTCATCGAACACACGGAAGGACCGTCGGACGCTGCTGAATGAACCGGGACCGCCCGTCTGCGAAGGCATTCACATGGAGAAGCATCAAATGGATATCGGCATGATTGGCCTCGGTGCGATGGGCACTGAAATCGCCCGCAATCTGGTTGCGGCCGGGCACCGCGTTATCGCGTGGAATCGTTCGGGCGGCCATATCGACGGCGTACGCAGGGTCGAGACGCCCGCACAGGCGTTGCAAGCCGACATGGCCCTGACGATGCTCGCCGACGACGACGCCATCCGTGACGTCCTGCTCGATACGCAGTCGCTGCATGAGGCGCGCGCCGGCCTTGTGCATGTGGTGGCGTCGACCATCTCGGTGGCGTTCGCGCACGAGCTGGTGGCGCTGCATCGCGCAGCCAACGTCGCCTATGTGGCGGCGCCCGTGCTCGGCCGTCCGGACGTCGCCGCGCGGGGCGAACTCAACGTGCTCGCCGCCGGCGCGCCCACTGCGCTGGAGAAAGTCAGGCCGGCGCTGGAAGTCATCGGCAAGCAGATCTGGCACATGGGCGACGCGCCGCCCACGGCCTACGCCGCCAAAATCGCCTGCAACATGATGATCACCATGGCGATCGAAGCCATGGCCGAAGCGGTCGCGCTCACCGAAACGAACGGACTCGCGCGAGAACGCTTCTTCGAGTTGATCCTCGGCACGCTGTTCGACAGCCGGCCTTACCGGACCTATTCGGCCAACATCATTCGCAACGAGTATCGGCCGGGCTTCAAGGCCTCGCTCGGCTTGAAGGACCTTCGCCTCGCCACCGAAGCGGCGGCGCAGGCCGGCCGCTCGCTGCCGATGCTCGCCGCCGTCCATGGGCGGATGGCCGAAGCCGTGCAGGCGGGCATGGGCGATCGGGACTGGTCGGCGATGGCGGCGTTGACCGTCGAGCCACGCGGACGCGGATAACTCAACCCGCGCCACACGTCGTCCCGCTACCGCATCACCGCCGCCCACAACAGCGAACTGCCGGACGCCAGCATCAACCCGTCGACGAGCCATCGGAACGTCGACGGTTTCATTCGGATAACCAGGCTTCTCGCGAAGAACGATCCCGACATCAACGCCGCGCCGACGATCAGCCCTTTGCTCCACACGCTCAGCGGCAGCGCGCCGAACGTCTTGAACGCCACGATCTTGGTCGCGTAAACGGCCAGCGATCCGGCGGCCTCCGTGGCGAGAAACGCCCCGCGTTCGAGTCCATAGGACGTGAACACCGGCACGGTGATCGGCCCCGTCGAGACGACGATGCCCGTGAGAAATCCCACCGGACCGCCGATCAGCGCCAGTTGCCAGAGTTGGATCTTCACCGCGCGACGCGCGAGCCAGCGACGCGTTGGGATCATCGCGATAAAGAACACGCCGAGCGCGACGTCGACGAAATGCGCGGGCAGCGCCAGCAGCGTATGCACGCCGAGCGCCGCGCCCGGCACGGCCGTTGAGCAATACGCGCCGAACGCCTTCCAGTCGATCTCGTTTCGCCAGGCGCACACCCTGCCGAGGTTGCCCATGACGGCGCCGATCGCCATGATCGGCACGGCCTGTTGCGGCCCGAAAAAGAAGACGAGCAGCGGCATGAGCATCATCGACGAACCGGTGCCGATGATGCCGCTGAGCGTTCCCGCCATCACGCCGACGATCAGAACCAGCAGATATCCCGTCATGGCTGACGATCCGTCCGGTATGACGACGTCAACGCTGTTGACACGGAAAACAAGTTGAAGCGCATGCGCCCCTCGATGAATGAAGACTGACAGGAATAGGCGGAAATTCGTGGGCTGGATCGCCACAATTATGACAATCGTAGGTTCGGCGGCAGCATATATCAAATGAGTTAATATCGCCGCAGATGAGAATTAAAGTCACATCATGACGCGAGCCAGAAACACGCCGGGGAGCGGCGAAAAGCTTCCGCCGCTCAATGCGCTTCGCTATTTCGAGGCCGTCGCGCAGCATGGCAGTCTGACCGCGGCGGCGGCGAGCCTGCACGTCACGCACTGGGCGGTCGGCAAGCAGATCCGTCTGCTGGAGGACTGGTTCGGCGTGCCGCTGTTCGAGCGCCGCGCGCGCGGCGTGGTCCTGACCGACGAAGGCGCCGCGCTGCTCGGCGACGTGAGCAGCACGTTCGAGCGGCTCGCCAGCGCCGCCAGCCGCTTGCGCCGCCATGACGTGCCGGTCCGCGTGTCGGGCATCGTGCGCGTGAACGTGCAGCCCAGCTTTGCACTCGGATGGCTACTGCCGCGTCTGGAAGATTTCCACGGCCGCTATCCCGAGATCGATCTGCGGCTCTCCACGACTTCGCGCAAATTGCGCTATATCGGCCAGGCATTCGATATCGGCGTGCGCTCCGGACCGGAACACGGCGACGGCGTCATCACGCGTACGCTGATGGCCGACGTGCGGCTGCCCGCATGCAGCCCGGCGCTTCTGCATCGGCATCCGATTCGCGAAGCGGCGGACCTGCGTCACCACACCTTGCTGCATTCGAGCACCACACGGTCTGCATGGTCGAACTGGCTGCGCGAAGCGGGCGCGGCGGATCTGCAGCCGCATCGCGAGATCGAACTCGACCACACCTATCTGCAGCTTGCGAGCGCGATCGAAGGCCTCGGCGTCGCGCTCGCGTCGCTGCCGCTGATCGCGCGGGACATCGCCGCCGGGCGGCTGGTCTGCCCGATTGCCGCGCCGGCATGGCGCGCGCCCGACTACACGCTGGTGATCAACGCCGAACGCGCGCGCGACGAAGCCGTCGTGGCCTTCGGGCAATGGATGATCGATCTCGCCGGGCGCGAGGCTTGACGTCGCCGGTTCAATCGGCAAGCCGCAAGCAATAAGCAACAGGCCGCCGAAAGAAAGATTGCGCGCCGCTTTCAATGCATGCGCAACGGAAAGGCCGTCGAATGCCTCGCCGTTAAATCAGCGCTTTTTTCCCGCGAGCAATTGACGTCCCGCCTATCCGCCCTTTACGCTTGCGCGCTGATGGTTCCCGGCGACGGGATCAAAAGGGAACGCAGTGACGACGCCTTGCGTCGAGTCTGCGGCTGCCCCCGCAACTGTGAGCGGCGAGTTCGCGCCATATAGCGCCACTGGGAAACCGGGAAGGCCGGCACGCGAATCCTGACCCGCAAGCCAGGAGACCTGCCATCGACCGAGGTCCATGCAGCCGCAACGGGCGGGGTGTCCCAATGCGCAAACCACCGCTTCGCGCGGTGTGCCGTTGCAGGACAGCCCCGACCTCAGGATCTGTCACATGTCCATCGCTCTCGAAACGGCCGCTGCGCCGGGAGCCCTTCGCCGCCGCGTCGCCGGCATTTACGCCGTGCTCGCGGTATTCAATATCGGCGCATGGATCTGGGCGTTCATCGCTTTTCACGCGCATCCGCTGCTGCTCGGCACCGGCCTGCTCGCCTATGGTTTCGGCTTGCGTCACGCCGTCGACGCCGACCATATCGCCGCCATCGACAACGTCACCCGCAAGCTGATGCAGGACGGTCAGCGCCCGGTTTCCGTGGGCTTCTTTTTCGCGCTCGGTCACTCGGCCGTCGTGCTGCTCGTGGCGATTGCCGTCGCGGCGACAGCGGCCGCGCTCGAAAGCCGCTTCGAGGCGTGGAAAGATATCGGCGGCGTCATTTCGACGAGCGTCTCCGCGCTGTTTCTGTTTCTGATCGCCGCGATGAACATCGTCATTCTGCGCGGCGTGTGGCGCGCGTTCGGCAAGGTCCGGCGCGGCGAACGCTACGACCACGACGATCTCGATCTGCTGCTGAACAGCCGCGGTCTGCTTTCGCGCCTGTTCCGCCCGCTGTTTCGCCTCGTGTCGCGACCGCTGTGGATGCTGCCGCTCGGCTTTCTGTTCGGACTCGGCTTCGACACCGCGACCGAAGTAAGCCTGCTGGGCATTTCCGCGAGCCAGGCGGCGCAAGGCGTGTCGATGGGCGTGGTGCTCGTGTTTCCGGTGCTGTTCGCGGCGGGCATGTCGCTCGTCGATACGACCGACGGCATCCTGATGCTCGGCGCCTACGACTGGGCTTTCGTGCGCCCCATCCGCAAGCTCTATTACAACCTCACGATCACGCTCGTTTCCGTCGCGGTCGCGGTGCTCATCGGCGGGATTGAAACGCTCGGTCTGCTCGCCGATCAATTCGACCTCAAGGGCGGCTTCTGGAATGTGATCGGCAGCCTCAACGACAACTTCAACAACCTCGGCTTCATCATCATCGGCGTGTTTATTTTTGCGTGGGTGGTGTCGTTCCTCATCTATCGCCTGAAACGCTACGACGAACTGCCGGCGCTGCAATCCGATCGTTGAACGCGCAATCACGCGACATCGCAAGACACGTTCGGCGACCTCGCCCGCGCACGCAAACGGGCGAGGACGTCGTGAATCAAGCGCGCCGCTGACGCAGATAACCCACCGCCGCGAGCGCCACGCAACATCCCAGCGTGGCGATCACTTCGCCGCGATGATCCTCGCTGAGCACCATCACCACGAAGGCGCCGCAGATCAGCGCAACGACCAGCACGCCGAGAAACGGGTGCAGCCACATCCGCACCTTCAACGGCCCGGCGGACACGAGTTGCTGACGCAGACGCAACTGGCTCACAGCAATCACGAGATACACCAGCAGCGCGATCGCGCCGGTCGTCGACAGCAAGGCGTCGAAGACGTATTTCGGCGCGAGATAATTCGCACCGCACGCCACGAACGCCACGAGACTCGACGCCATCACGGCGCGCGCCGGCACGCCGCTCGCGGTCGTGCGCGTGACGAAGCGCGGCGCCTGCTCGCGGCGGCCGAGCGAATACATCATGCGCGAAGCCGTATACAGCGCCGAGTTCAGACAGCTGCCGACCGCGACCATAATAAGGCCATCGGTAATCAGTCGTGCGTAGGGAATATGGAAGCTGCGCAGCACGGCCTGATACGCGCCGAGACCCGTCAGATCGGCGTCGTTCCACGGCACCGTGCAGATGATGACGAGCACCGAGCCGATATAGAACAGCGAAATCCGCCAGACCACCGAGGTAATCGCGCGGCCAATTTCTCGCGCGGGATTTTCCGATTCCGCCGCGGCGATCGTGACCACTTCGGTGCCGAGGAACGTGAACATCGTCGTCAGCAAGGCACCGACGATCGGCGCCATGCCGCGCGGCATGAATCCGCCGTGACCGGTCAGCGTGTGCCACGGCGTGAGGTGGACGGACGGCATCAGCCCCGAGATCGCCGCAATCCCGCAGCCGATAAACAGCAGAATGCCGGCCACCTTGATGATCGCGAACCAGAACTCCAGTTCGCCGTAATTCTTGACGCTCGCGAGGTTCGCGACCGTGAGCGCCGCTGTCACCAGCACCGAGATCTGCCAGACCGGCACGTCGGGCACCCAGCCGTTGAGAATGTGCGCGGCGGCCGTCGCTTCGAGCGGCACCACCAGCACCCAGAACCACCAGTACATCCAGCCGATCGTGAAGCCGGCCCATGAGCCGATCGCCTTGTCGGCATAGGTGGAGAACGAGCCGGAATCGGGTATCGCGCAGGCCATCTCGCCGAGCATGCGCATCACCGTCACGACCAGCAGGCTGCCGAACACATAGGCGAGCACGGCGGCGGGCCCGGCTTCCGCAATCGCGTGGCCCGAACCGACGAACAGCCCCGCGCCGATGCTGCCGCCGATCGACAGCATCACCACGTGCCGCTGCTTGAGCCCGTCGGAAAGCCGATGCGAGCCAGGACTCGCGCCAGCGCTACGGCCCGGTTCCGCGTAACCAGCTGGCGCGGCATCGATCAAACCGGCTTGCCTTTCAATCTGTCGCATCTGTCTTCCTCCGTGTTTTTGTCGGGGACATCGTCGGCCAATCGCCTTTGATCGCCTTCATCATCCCGAGCCAATAACGCCGGATATAGAACCGTTCCGACCGTCCCTATAACGGTCGCGACAGCGCGTTCCCGCCTGCGGCTTGCGCTCGCCGCCTTGCCTGGCCTGCCTTGCCCTCCTCTTCCGCCGTCTGAGCCAAGGGAAAACCCTCGGCCGATTCCGGCGTCGCCCGCCCCGTCTTCGATGCGCAATCGCAGAGCGTAAACCCTTATTCTGGTTCAGTCTTATTCAAACCTATACTCCGTCTACAATTTGTATACAGCAATGTTGGACGACAGAATACCGAGTCCAACCGACGGTCTGGAAGACGCCGTCGCGCTGTACGGCCCCGAGGGGCAGCGCATGCATCCGGTGCGCGATCACCCGAAGGTGCAGTGGGTTTCAAAAGCGATATTGGAATTAGCAATGCAAACCGTTACCTCGCTCCCCGCGGACGACAAGATGTGTGGCTGGTATCACACGAGTCGCGCGCGCACTCCCAGGCCGGGCCACAAGGGAGAATCGACGGCTCGCTGGGCGATCATCGGCGCCGGTTTCACCGGTCTGGCCGCCGCCCGGCAGCTCGCCCTGAATTTCCCCGACGACGAAATCGTGCTGATCGACGCCCAGGAGGTCGGTTTCGGCACCTCGGGGCGCAATGCCGGTTTCGCGATCGACCTGCCGCACGACATCGGCGCGGACGATTACATCGGCGACATCGACACCGCCCGCACCACGCTCAAGCTCAACCTGCTCGGCCAGACCATCCTGCGCGAACTGGTGGACGAGCACGGCATCGACTGCCATATGACCGCGTCCGGCAAATACCAGGCGGCCGTGGAAGAACGCGGCGTGGCCGTGCTCGACGCGTATCGCCGAGGACTCGACAAACTGGGCCAGCCGTATCAGGTGATCGACGGCGCGGCGCTGCCCGAACATATCGGCACGTCGTTCTATCGCAAGGCGCTGTTCACGCCGGGCACGGTGCTCGTGCAGCCTTCGGGTCTCGTCAAGGGTCTCGCCGATTGCCTGCCGCCCAACGTCACGCTCTACGAAGGCACCGCGATCACCGACGTCGATTACGGCGAGAAGATCGTGCTCGCGCATCGCAACGGCCGCATCGTGGCCGACAAGCTGGTGCTCGCGAACAACGCGTTCGGCATGCGCTTCGGCTTCCTCGCGCGCACGATGCTGCCGGTGTTTCTCTACGCGAGCCTCACGCGGCCGCTGACCGCCGCGGAGCAGGCCGAACTCGGCGGCAAGCCGGTCTGGGGCGTGATTCCCGCCGACCCGTTCGGCAGCACGCTGCGCCGCACGCACGACAACCGCATCCTCGTGCGCAACAGCTTCTCGTTCAATCCCGACGGCCGTCCTAAAGAGCCCTATCTCGACCGCTTCGCGCAACGTCATCGCCTGTCGTTCGAACGGCGTTTCCCGATGTTGCCGCAGGTCGATTTCGAGTACACCTGGAGTGGTTCGCTCGCGCTTTCGCAGAATCACAAAGGCTTTTTCGGGCAACTCGCGCCGAACGTCTACGGCGCGCTGTGCTGCAACGGACTCGGCATCACACGCGGCACGGTCACGGGCACGCTGCTCGCCGACTGGCTCGCGGGCAAGCCCAATGAACTGACGAATTTCCTGCTCGATACGTCCGGCCCCAACAAGGCGCCGCCCGAGCCGTTCCTCTCGGTGGGCGTGAACGCAACGCTCTGGTGGGGCCAGCGCAAGGCAGGACTCGAAGCCTGATTGGCTGCCTGATTTGCACCCTGATTCGCATATCGACCGCGAAGCAACGCGATAAACGGCACATCAGCACATAGACCGATCGCACCTTATACGAAGCACAGGACGCGGAAAACATGATTCGTATAACGAATCATTGCGTCCCATTTCATGGAAGGAGACTGGCAATGTCGAACAATCATGTGTCCATCGAGGACGTCCCGCTCAATGGATTCCATCAGTTGCTGACCATCCGTTCGAGCGGCGGCTGGCTCATGGATGGTTACGTCCTGAGCATCATCGGCGTGGCGATGGTGCAGTTTTCCTCGGCGCTCGGTCTGACCAGTTTCTGGGAAGGCATGGTGGCCGCTTCGGCGCTGATCGGCATCTTCGTGGGCGGTTTCGCGGGCGGCTGGCTGTCCGACCGGCTCGGCCGCCAGAAGCCCTATTTTTTCGGGCCCGTTATCTTCTTCGTGTGCTCGCTCGCGCAGTTTTGGGTGCAATCCGGCGAAGCGCTGTTCTTCCTGCGCTTCCTGATCGGCATCGGCGTGGGGATCGAGTATCCGGTGGCCGGTTCGCTGCTGGTCGAGTTCATGCCGCGCAAATATCGCGGCCCGCGCCTCGCGATGCTGACGATCATCTGGTTCCTCGGCGCGGCGCTCGCGTATATCGTCGGCAACCTGATTCTCAGCAGCGGCGCGCACGATGCGTGGCGCTGGGTGCTCGCGAGTCCCGCCGTGATCGGCATCGCGCTGTTCGTCGTGCGCATCGGCACGCCCGAGTCGCCGCGCTGGCTGCTCAGCAAGGGACGCAAGGCCGAAGCCGAAGCGATCATCAAGAAGGTCTACGGCCCCGACTTCTCGCTGAACAATCTGCCTGAAGAAAAAGCCGAAAAGAAGATCTCGCTCTGGTCGCTGCTGCACTCCGGCTACGGCAAGCGCATGTTGTTCGTCACGCTGTTCTGGAGCTGCTCGGTGATTCCTGTGTTCGCGGTCTATTCGTTCGCGCCGCGCGTGCTCGAAGCGCTCAATCTGACCGGCCGCTGGGAATCGCTCGGCTCGGTCGCCATCACGCTGCTGTTCGTGGTCGGTTGCATCATCGCCACGCGCGTCATCAATGTGCTGGGCCGCCGCGCGATGGTGATCCACAGTTTCCTGTGGTCGGCGCTGGCGCTGCTCGCGCTCGGCGCGTGCTCGAGCGGCTCGGCCATTCTGATTCTCGTGTTGTTCGGCGCGTATGCGGTGCTGATCGGCGGCGCACAGGTGCTGCAACTCGTCTACCCCAACGAAATTTTCCCGACCGATATCCGCGCCTTCGCAGTGGGCATGGGCGCTTCGCTCTCGCGCATCGGCGCGGCGATCGGCACCTGGCTCGTGCCGATCGCGCTGAACAGCATCGGCATCGGCAACACCATGTATGCGGCCGCGGCCGTGTCCTTCGTCGGTCTTGCTGCCTCGCTTGCGCTCGCGCCTGAAACGCGTTCGTTGAGCCTGCAGGAAGCCGCTTCGCTCAATCACTGAACCCGTCGATCCGACGCTCCCTCATTTCAATCTTCACGGAAAAAGTCATCATGAAATTCGAAGGCATCTACACCCCGGCCATCACGCCCCTCGACGCCGCCGGACAGATCGACAACAAAGCCTTTGGCGAAGTGCTCGAATCGCTGATCGCGGCGGGCGTGCACGGCATCATCATCGGCGGTTCGACGGGCGAGTACTACGCGCACACCGCGCAGGAACGCTTCGATCTGGGCAAGCTCGCGAAGGAAGTGATCGGCTCGCGCACCGCGCTGATCATCGGCACAGGCGCCGTGCGCACGGAAGATTCGGTCGAATACGCGAAGGCCGCGAAGGCGATCAAGGCCGATGCGATCCTGGTCGGCTCGCCGCCCTACGCGCTGCCGACCGAGCAGGAAAACGCCGAACACGCGCTCACGATCGACCGCGCCGCCGATCTGCCGATCATGCTGTACAACTACCCCGGTCGCATGAGCGTTTCGATGGGCCGCGAATTCTTCGACATCGTCACGAAGGCGTCGAAGAACTTCGTCGCGATCAAGGAAAGCTCGGGCCAGACGGGTCAACTGCACATGCTGGCGCGCGAGTTCCCGGCTCTGTCCGTGTCGTGCGGCTGGGACGATCAGGCGCTGGAATTCTTCGCATGGGGCGCGCGCAGCTGGGTCTGCGCCGGTTCGAACTTCCTGCCCGCCGAGCACATCGCGCTGTACCAGGCGTGCGCCGTGGAAAACGATTTCAACAAGGGCCGCCGCATCATGTCCGCGATGCTGCCGCTGATGGACTTCCTCGAAGAAGGCAAGTTCGTGCAGTCGATCAAGCACGGCTGCGAGATCATCGGCTTGCGCAGCGGCGGCGTGCGCGCGCCGCTCAAGGGTCTCAACGACGACGAGAAGCAGCGCCTGCACACCATCGTCACGGCGCTCAAGCGCGAAGTGGCGGCCGTGACCGGAGGCCAGGGCTGATGGCCGATCTGCTCTCCGCTCAGGAATACGCCGCGCTGGCCGCGCGGCTGACCTTGCCGACCGAGGCGTTCATCGACGGCGCGTTCCAGCCTTCGGTGTCGGGCGCGACGTTCGCCACCACGAACCCGGCCACGAACGAGGTGCTCGCGCACATCGCCGCCTGCAACGCCGCCGACGTCGATCGCGCCGTGGCCTGCGCCCGCGCGGCGTATCGCGACGGCCGCTGGCGCAACCTGCCGCCCTCGCAGCGCAAGTCGATTCTGCTGAAGTTCGCCGATCTGCTCGAAGCGAACGCACACGAACTCGCGACGATGGAAAGCCTCGACAGCGGCAAGCCCATCCGCGAGTGCCAGAACACCGACGTGCCGGAAACCATCCATACGATTCGCTGGCACGCCGAGCTGATCGACAAGGTCTACGATTCCACCGCGCCGGTCGGATCGGGCGCGCTCTCGCTGGTCGTGCGCGAGCCGATCGGCGTGGTCGGTCTCGTGTTGCCGTGGAATTTCCCGTTGCTGATGCTCGCGTGGAAGATCGGTCCGTCGCTGGCCGCCGGTTGCTCGATCGTCGTGAAGCCCGCGAAGGAAACCACGCTCACGGCGCTGCGCGTGGCCGAACTCGCGCACGAAGCGGGCGTGCCGGCGGGCGTTTTCAACGTGCTGCCGGGCGGCGGCCAGGAAGTGGGCGAGCCGCTGGGCCTGCACATGGACGTCGACATGGTCAGCTTCACCGGCTCCACCGCCACGGGCCGGCGCTTCCTGCACTATGCGGCCGAATCCAATCTGAAGCGGATTGTGTTAGAGTGCGGCGGCAAAAATCCGGCCGTGGTGCTCAAGGACGCCGACGATCTCGACACCGTTGCGCAACACGTCGTCAACGGCGCGTTCTGGAACATGGGCGAAAACTGCTCGGCGTCCTCGCGCCTGATCGTGCATGCCGACATCAAGGACGCGCTGCTCGAACGCATCGGCGTGCAGATGCGAGAATGGAAGATGGGCGATCCGCTCGATCCCGAACACCGCATCGGCGCGATGGTCAGCCAGTCTCACTTCGAGAAGGTCCGCTCGTATCTCGTGCAGGCACAGACGGAGCAACTGCGCGTGGCCTTCGGCGGCGACACGGAGCGCGGCATTTTCGTCGAGCCGACCGTGGTCGACGGCGTGAGTTCGACGAGCCGTCTGTTCCAGGAAGAGATCTTCGGACCGGTGCTCGCCGTCACGACGTTCACGGACATCGACGAAGCCATCGCCCTCGCAAACGATTCGGTCTATGGTCTGGCCGCATCGGTCTACACCAGCAACCTGAAACATGCGATCCGCCTGTCGCGCGAAATCCGCGCGGGCGTCGTGACCGTCAACTGCTTCGGCGAAGGCGATATCACGACGCCGTTCGGCGGCTACAAGGAATCGGGTTTCGGCGGCCGGGACAAGTCCATCTGGGCGCACGATCAATACACCGAGATCAAGACGATCTGGATCGATACGCCCGCGTGAATGCACACACCCGCCTGACGCACGACCGGTCAGGTGCATTCGGCGTGCTCGCCGTGGCCGGTTTTGCGCTGCCGGCCATGGCGAGCGCGTGGGGAACATGAATTATCAAGGCAGGTTCGAGGTATGAAAAAGGATACGGCCACGCTGATCGGGCTCGTTGCAATCATGTTGTGGGCGTCGATCGTCGCCCTGCTTCGCGGAGTCAGCGAAAGTCTGGGCGCGACCGGCGGCGCCGCCATGATGTACACGCTGGCCTCCGTCTTTCTCGTGTTGACCGTCGGCTTCCCCAATCTCAGGCAATTTCCGCGAAATTATCTGATCTGGGGAAGTCTGCTATTCGTCGCCTACGAACTGTGCCTTTCGCTCTCGATCGGCTATGCCGATAACGGCCGGCAGGCGATCGAAGTCGGCATGGTCAACTATCTGTGGCCGACCTTCACGCTGGTCTCGGCCATCGTCTTCAACAAGCAGAAGGCCAATCTGCTCGTCGTGCCCGGCTTCGTGCTCTCGATGCTCGGCATCGGCTGGGTGCTGGGCGGCGATCGGGGCATCGACCTCGCGGGCATGCTCGGCAACGTCAAGGACAACCCGCTGAGCTATGGCCTCGCGTTCAGCGGCGCGCTGATCTGGGCCGCGTACTGCACGGTGACGGCGCGCATCGCGAACGGCAAGAACGGCGTGACGCCGTTCTTCATGCTCGTCTCGGTGGTGCTGTGGCTCAAATACGGGCTCGAAGGCGGCGGCGCGATGCACATCGACACGCACGCGCTGATCTATCTGTTTCTGGCCGCGGCCGCGATGGGCTTCGGCTACGCGGCCTGGAACATCGGCATTCTGCACGGCAACGCTACCGTGCTCGCGGGCGCGTCGTATTTCATTCCGGTGATTTCGGCCGCGCTGGCCGCCACGCTGCTGCACGCGCCGCTCTCCGACGCGTTCTGGCACGGCGCCTTGATGGTCTGCGCGGGATCGATTCTGTGCTGGATCGCCACGCGCCCTCGCCGACCCAAAGCCGCGCGCAAAGCAGCCGGAAGCGACGCTGAAGCGGCATCGAAGCGAATTGGGGAGCGAGTTTGACCGACGGCCGGGCCAGCGTCGAGCAAGCCGCGCCCGAGGCGTCATATGGAGATTTTCTGTCCGTCGCTTTATAGTACACAAAAGGTAGACAGAGAATCCCCATGAAATCGAGCCCCGACGAGTTCCAGATCGACAGCAACGCCCCCATCGACCGCAAGGCGGTTTTAGCCGAAACCCTGCGCCGCCGCATCGTCAGCATGGAACTGAAGCCGGGCGCCGTGGTGGACGAACTGGCGCTGTGCGAGGAATTCGGGCTCTCGCGCCCGCCCGTGCGCGAACTGATGCGCCAGATGGCCGCCGAGGGCTATATCGAGCTGGAAGCCAATCGCGCGGCGCGGGTGTCGTCGATGAACTATCACTCGCTGCGCAGCTTTTTCCTGGCCGCGCCGCTGATTTACGTCGCGACGACACAACTCGCTGCGGCCAACGCCACCGCCGCCGACATCGCGAAACTGCGCGCCATCCAGAAGCATTTCCGCCAGGCCATCGACGCGCACGACGTGGAAAACCGGGTGCTCTACAACGACCAGTTCCACCTCGAAATCGGTACGATGGCGCAGAACGACTATCTGATGCCGAGCCTGCGCCGCCTGCTGATCGATCACGCGCGTCTGGGCAAGACCTTTTATCGCTATCCCGCCACCGAAAACATGCAGCACGAGATGCATCAGGCAGCGGATCAACACGATGAAATCATCGCCGCGATCGAGCGTCGCGATACCGAACGCGCGGGCGAACTCGTGAGAGCGCATTGGGAATTGTCGCGCCGTCACATGACGGACTATGCGATTCCAGAAGGTCTGGATGTGCCGCTGAGTTTTGCCTGATTCAATTGCGCCTGAATTAAAGCTGATTCAAGCGTGATTCAAACCTCGCGACATTCAAACGCAAACGCGCCGGCAACGGCGCACCGTCTCCGAAGGCAGTTCGCCGAACATGGTGCGATAGTCCTGCGCGAAACTGCCGAGATGCAGAAAGCCCCATTTCGTCGCGGCCGCCGTCACCGAATCGCCGCTGCGCAATGCGCGGCGCACGTGATTGAGCCGAACCGCGCGCAGATACGCCACGGGATTCAGATCAAGCACATGCTGAAACGCGTACTGAATCGTTCTGCGGCTCACGCCTAGCTGTCCGCACAATTCCGCAATCGACAGCGGACAGGTTTCGGCCACCTCCAGACAACGCTGCGTGGCCGCGACCAGCGCCGCATGGCTCGCATGCGGCGCAACGCTGCGCGTTTGATCGCGTGCGCCGTTTTCCAGCACCTCCGACAACAGCGACAACACCGCGCCCTGCAACGCCATCGCACGCTCGCGCTCCGTCTGCGTCACGGTGATCGACAGCGCGTGGCGCAGCACGTCGCGAAAACGCTGCGCCGTGGCTTCGCTCATCGGCACGACGGGCGCCATATCGGTGTCGGCAAGCGAGCCCGCGAATGCGCGCAACGCGTCGCTGTCGATTCCATCGACATCAATCTCGACGTTCGCGAGCACATGATGATCGGGCGAAAAAAATTCGAATTCCTCCACGCTCGAAAACACGTGCAGGCTGTCTCGCCCGCTGGCGTGTCCGCACATGCGTGCGTGGCCGTCGAGTTCGAGCGGCACCGCAATCGCAATCCTTCCGGCGGGCACCGAGCCGCGCTGAAGAATGACCTTGTCGAGATGTTCGACCAGCACACGCACACCGCCTATCGACGCAATGGACGACGAGCCGCTGAACGCGCCGCGCGAAATCTGCGTGTAATCGAGATCCCATCCGCTGAAAATGCGGGCCTGTTCATCCTCGTCCGTGAAGGCGCAAAACGCGACCGAACGCGACGCCTGGACGGCGCGCTCGGGCAGCTCTGCGAGAAGACGGGAATCGGTGCGCATACGCATCAGGCTCGGAAATCAGCGATTCATGGATTCACTCATTCACTATCCGGTCCATTCTAGCGAAATCCCCCGCGCGTCAAAATACCCTGAAAAACCCGGGGAAAACCCGCAATTGCCGAAATCCGATAGCCACGCGTTCAGCCGAAATCTAATCTGCGATGCGCACGCCGCGCCGCTTTCGAGCGGTCGCGCCGACTGGCCCTTGGCGCGCTCATGCGCCATGCAACACAGGATAACGAATCATGAACGCTCGACTCGACGGCCGGCTCGCCGGCAAGGTCGCCATCATCAGTGGCGGTGCGGGAGGATGCGGCGCGGCCGCTTCGATGCTGTTCGCGCGACAAGGTGCGCGCGTCGCGATCATCGACCGTGACGGCGACGCCGCCGAAACGCTCGCCTCGATACTGCGCGACGAAGGATTGAGCGCCGCCGGTTTTGGCGCCGACGTCGCGCGCAAACAGGACGTCGCGCGAGCCGTCGCCGCCGCGCGCGAAACCTTCGGGCCCGCCGACGTGCTGTTCAATCACGCGGGCACGCTGATCGTCAAACCGTTCCTCGATATCGAAGAAGACGAATGGGACTGGCTCATGGCCGTCAACGTCAAAAGCATGTATCTGATGACGCAGGCGGTCCTGCCGCAGATGCTGGAAAAATCGGCGGGCACGATCATTTGCACGTCGTCGATTTCCGCCGTGTGCGCGACGCCCGGCGAAGTGCTGTACGACACCACCAAGGGCGCCTGCCATATGTTCGCGCGCGCGATCGCGATCGAATACCGCGAACGCGGCATCCGCTGCAACGCCATCGCGCCGGGTTTCATTCGCACGCCGCACGGAATTCGCGAAATCGATCAATTGCGCGCGATGGGCGTCGACGTGTCGGAAAACTCGATCGCGCAGCAACAGGGCCGACTCTGCGAACCGTCCGAAGTGGCCGCCGCCGCGCTCTTTCTTGCGTCTGACGAATCGAGTTTCGTGAACGGCGCACATCTCTTCGTGGACAACGGTTTTTCCGCGCTCTGATTGCGCGCCGCGCGCGCCGCGCCTCGCGTTCCGTATCGACCCTGGGTTGCCGATATCCGATAGTGGCCAAAAAAAGCCTCTCCTAGAGTGGGCGCATCACACCGTCACGCGCGCCATGCACGCACGCGTGACGGTCAACCCGGAGGGAGACCCCGTCATGGATGTCGAAAATCGCAGCATCGAATTTATTCCGCATGGCGAGCGTTATGGCACGCCCAAGCGGCTGTTTACGATCTGGTTCAGCGCCAATATGCAGGTGACCGCGCTGGTGGTCGGCACGCTGGGCATCGTCGCGGGCATGAGTCTCGCGTGGACGCTCGTCGCGCTCGTCGTGGGCAATGTGATCGGCACGATTTTCATGGCGGCGCATTCCGCGCAAGGGCCGCATCTGGGCATTCCGCAGATGATCCAGAGCCGTGCGCAATTCGGCGTGTATGGCGCGGCATTGCCGCTCGTAATTGTCACGCTCGCCTATGTGCTGTTCGTCGCCGCCGACGGCGTGGTCATGCGCGAATCGATCAAATCGATTTACCCGATGTCCGACAATGCCGCGATCATCGTATTCGGCGCGCTGACGTTCGTGATCAGCTATATCGGCTATGAACTGATTCACCGCTTTGGCGCGACCATGACGGTGCTGTCGATTCTCGTCTTCGCGGCCACCGCGCTGATTCTGCTTTTCTCGCCGCACGTGCACGTCACGCTGCAAACCGCGAAACACGGCTTTTCCGTGGGCGCTTTCAATCTCGTGGTCGCGCAAGCGGCTTCGTGGACGCTCGGTTTCGGCCCTTACGTCGCGGACTATTCGCGCTATCTGCCGGACAGCGTGCGTACTCGCGATACGTTCTGGTACACCTATCTGGGCGGCCTGCTCGGCTCGCTCGCCGTGATGGTGCTGGGCGCGGTGCTCGCCACCGTGTCGACTTCCGTGGTCGACGATCCCGGCACGGCCATCGCCGCGTTGTTCGGCGGCTGGGCGCGTCCGGCGCTCATTGTGATCGTGCTCGGCGTACTCGTTTTCAACGTGCTGAGCCTGTATAGCGCGTATATGTCGTCGGTGACGATTTTCAGCGGCTTTCGCAGCATGACGCGCATTCGCCGCTCCACCAAATTCGTCGTGCTGTTTCTGCTCTTCGCCGTTTCGACGTGGATCGCAATCGCCACGCAATATCACTTCTCCGACTATTTCGCCGATATTCTCAACGCGCAGATTTACGTGCTGGTGCCCTGGAGTTCGATCAATCTCGTCGATTACTACCTCGTGCGCCGCGGCGCATACAGCGTGAAAGACATGTACGACGCGCGCGGCCAGTACGGCACATTCAACTACAAGACCATCGCCATCTATTGCGCCGGTTTCGCCAGCACGCTGCCGTTCATGGACCTCTCGTTCTATCACAGCTACTTCGCCAAACTCATCGGCGCGGATGTGAGCTGGATTCCGAGCCTGCTCGTGCCCGGCGTGCTCTATTACGTCACGTTCGGACTGCGTACCCGCACGGCCCGCAACGTCGTCGCCGTCGAACACGACGCGATGCAGCCGCACTGAATCGCGGCGTTTAACCCCGGTTTTCCATGTCTCACCCGATCGCCCCTCTCCATTCCGAAACGCGTCAGCCGATTCGATTCGGCATTGTCCTGCTGCCGAATTTCACGCTGACCGCGTTCTCGGGATTCGTCGATCTGCTGCGCCTCGCGAGCGACGACGGCGATATGAGCCGCCCCGTGCGCTGCTCGTGGACCATCGTCGCCGAATCGCTCGCGCCCATTCGCGCCAGTTGCGGCATTCAGGTCACGCCGTGGACGACCTTCGAAGAAGCCGGCACGTTCGATTACCTGCTGGTGGTGGGCGGTCTGCTGCATTCCGGGCCGTCGGCCAGCGAGGCGACGCATCGCTTCATTCGCGCCGCCGCCGCAAGCGGCGCCACGCTGGTCGGCATCTGCACGGGCGCATTCGCACTCGCCCGCGCGGGCGTGATGGACGGCTACCGGATCTGCGTGAGCTGGTTTCACTATTGGGATTTCGTCGAGCGCTTTCCCGCGATTCCCGAGTCGAACCTGATCGCCGACCGTCTGTTCGTGATCGATCGCGCGCGCATCACCTGTTCGGGCGGGCGCGCGTCGATCGACGTGGCCGCCGCGATTCTTTTACGGCATCTCGACGCGGCGATCGTGCAGAAAGCCCAGCGCATCCTGATCGTCGACGATGCGCAGCGCGGCAACGCGCCCCAACCCTATCCGCCGGGTCTCGATCCCGCTTCGCATCCGAAGGTGCGCCGCGCGATTCTCATCATGGAACAGCACATCGCGAATCCGCTCTCGCTGACCGAACTGGCGCGGCGCGTCGATACCTCCGTGCGCCAGCTCGAACGGCTGTTCGTTGCCGAGACCGGCAAATCGCCCAACGTCTACGGCCGCCAGATGCGCGTGCGCATGGCCGCATGGATGCTGACCGGCTCCGACCGCACGGTCGCCGATATCGCCATGTCGTGCGGATTCTCGGACGCCTCGCATCTCGGACGCGAATTTCGCAAGGAATTCGACGCGTCGCCGGGCGCTTATCGCACCACGCGCCCGCTTGCGCTCGACAGCGCGCTGTGCGAAGCCTGAAACCCATCCCTGCGCCTTGTCGCAATCGTTCTATCGCGCCCGGCGCGCTTGTTCTTAAATAGCTCCACGGCCTGGGGCAATCAACTCCACGCTGGAACCTGAGAGCCATTACACCGCCCGATATCGCGGCCGCCTCGTCAAACCGAAACTGGAAAACCATGTTCAAACGCGCCGTTTCCATCGCCAACGTCGATCCCGAACTCTTCGCCGCGATCGAACTCGAGAACCGCCGCCAGGAAGAGCACATCGAGCTCATCGCGTCGGAAAACTACACCTCGCCCGCCGTCATGGCCGCGCAGGGTTCGCAGCTCACCAACAAGTACGCCGAAGGCTATCCCGGTAAGCGTTATTACGGCGGCTGCGAAAACGTCGATATCGTCGAGCAGCTCGCGATCGACCGCGTCAAGGCGCTGTTCGGCGCCGAAGCCGCGAACGTCCAGCCGAACTCCGGCTCGCAGGCCAACCAGGGCGTGTTCTTCGCCGTCCTGAAGCCGGGCGACACCATCATGGGCATGAGCCTCGCCGAAGGCGGCCACCTCACGCACGGCATGGCGCTCAACATGAGCGGCAAGTGGTTCAACGTCGTGAGCTACGGCCTCGACGCCAACGAAGACATCGACT
>NZ_JAAGPN010000449.1:0-3779 GCF_017104805.1 Paraburkholderia sp. Ac-20347
CCGCGGCGTCGCCGTCGCGCCAGCGGAACCAGGCGTCCTGCACCACGTCCTCGGCCTCCGCGCGGCTGCCGAGCACGCGCGCCGCCAACGCCAGCAATCGCGCCCGCTCCTTCGCGAACACGCCCGCGCGGCGGACTTCGCTCCAGGTCTCGCCGCTCGGTGCGCCGTCTGATACGGCGCGTATTTCCGCGTCGGCTTCTTCGCTGGCTTTTTCGCTGGCTTCTTCGTGGATTTCGTCGCTCATCTGCGTCATTCGCTTCGCTCCTTCGCGCTCCGGCTTCGCCGTGCTTCCCGCCATCCAGACGACCGGCCACGCGCCGATGTGACAGCCGCACGCAAAAAAATCCTCGTCACGCACCGCGCGCGGCACGCGTCTTGTCGACAACGGCGCGCGTCGATGGAACCGCCGCGCCGGTCCCCTTTTTCCACGAGGATTTCCATGCAGCCCATCGATTCGCATCATGCAGCAAACGCACCGCGCGCGCTCAATCTCGTGCCGACGGTCATCGAAACGTCGAGCCGCGGCGAGCGCGCCTACGACATCTATTCGCGCCTGCTGCGCGAACGCATCGTGTTTCTCGTCGGGCCGGTCAACGAGCAGAGCGCGAGCGTGGTCGTCGCGCAGCTCCTGTTTCTCGAAGCCGAACAGCCCGAGAAGGACATCAGCCTCTACATCAATTCGCCGGGCGGTTCGGTCTACGACGGCATGGCGATCTACGACACGATGCAGTTCATCAAGCCCGATGTGTCCACGCTCTGCACGGGCTTCGCCGCCAGCATGGGCTCGTTTCTGCTCGCGGCGGGCACGCATGGAAAACGCTTCGCACTCCCGAACGCACGCATCATGATTCACCAGCCTTCGGGCGGCGGACAAGGCACGGCGTCCGATATCGAATTGCAGGCGCGCGAGGTGATTTTTCAGCGCGAGCGGCTCAACGCGATGCTCGCGGCGAACACGGGCCGCGAACTCGCGCAGATCGAACGCGACACCGACCGCGACAACTTCATGTCGGCGCAGGCGGCGGCGGATTACGGTTTGATCGACCGCGTGATCGCCTCGCGCGACCAGCAGTTGCCGCGCTGAACGAAGCGCTGATCGAAGCGCATTACGACGCCAGCCGCTGCGCGAGCCACGCGGCGATCACGCCTTTGTATTCGGCGACCAGCAGCTTGCGGTCCTTCGGTTTGGCCGCCGCGTAAAGCGGGTTGAGACTCTTGATGACCTGCAGCATGACCTCGGCGATGCGATACGCCTCGTCGGACGACAGATCGGCGTTATAGCGACGAAACAGCCCGGCAAAACGCTGACGCAGCTTGTTGCGCGCCGCGTCGTCGCGACGAAAACCGAGCGGCACCGACAGCAGCGGCAGATAGGCCGGAAACGAAGTCATCAGATCGACCATCATGTCGAAGAGGCGCTCGGCCAGTTGCGCGAGCGGCAATTCGGCTTCCGCCTGTTCTTCGATGAGCGCGGTCCAGCGTGCGTCCATGTCGTCGCCGTAACGCAGGCGCAAGGCGAGCGCGAGCGCTTCCTTGTTCGGAAAGTACTGATATGCCGCGCCGATCGACACGCCGGCCTGCTGCGCGATCTGCGTCATGGTGGCCGCGTCGAAGCCGCGTTCGGCGAACGCGTCGGCCGCCGCTTCGAGCAGCGCATCCACGGTACGCGCCGCGCGTTCCTGACGCGGTACGCGCCGTGTCCCCTCTTTTTTCAGGTCTTCCGCCATATCTGAGGCCATCCTCATATTCGTGTATTATATGTGAGCCCATCCTCACATATTGGTGTCCCATGACGCAAGCCCTTTCTCTTGATCCGCGCAAGACTGCGCTCGTGATGATCGATCTCCAGCACGGCATCGTGAGCCGCCCGGTCGCGCCCTATAGCGGCGCCCAGGTGGTCGAAAAAGCCAAGACCCTCGCCGACGCGCTGCGCGCGCAAGGCGGCACGGTGGTCTGGGTGCACGTGCTGCTCAACGAACTGCTGGCGCTGCCCGCCGACAACTCGATGCACAAGCCGGGCACGCCGCCCGCACCGGCCATCGCGTCCGAACTCGTGCCCGAGATCGGCCAGCAGGACGGCGACGTGGTGATCGCCAAGCGCCAATGGGGTGCGTTCCACGGCACCAACCTCGAACAGCAGCTGCGTCGCCGCGGCATCGACACGATCGTGCTGGGCGGCATCGCCACCAACTTCGGCGTCGAGTCCACCGCGCGCGCGGCCTTCGATCAGGGCTTCAAGCTCGTGTTCGTCGAAGACGCCACGTCGGGCCTGAACGAAGAGATGCACCACTTCTCGTTCGAAAAACTGTTCGGCTTCATGGGCCACGTGCGCACGACGCAGGAAACCGTCGCCGCGATTACGGGCGCATAACGACGCACGGGGACGCATAAGTCCACGTCCGGCACGCGCAAACAAAAAAGCCCTCGATGCGAATCGAGGGCTTTTTTTGTGCCGTTCTGCGCGAACGGCACGGGAACAGACGTGGGCGCTGGCCTTATCTTGCCTTATGCGAAGTTCTTCGCAGCGAAGTCCCAGTTCACGATGTTCCAGAACGCTTCGACGAACTTCGGACGTGCGTTGCGGTAGTCGATGTAGTAAGCGTGTTCCCACACGTCGATCGTGATCAGCGCGGTGGCGTCGGTCGTGAGCGGCGTAGCGGCGTTGCTGGTCGACACGATGTCGAGCGAGCCGTCAGCCTTCTTCACGAGCCACGTCCAGCCCGAACCGAAGTTGCCGACTGCAGCCTTCGTGAAGGCTTCCTTGAACGCGTCGTAGGAGCCCCACTTCGCGTTGATGGCGTCGCCGAGCGCGCCCGTCGGTGCGCCGCCGCCCTGGGGCGACAGGCTGTTCCAGAAGAACGTGTGATTCCAGATCTGAGCCGCGTTGTTGAACACGCCACCCGACGACTTCTTGACGATCTCTTCGAGCGAGAGCTTTTCGAACTCGGTGCCCGGGATCAGGTTGTTCAGGTTCGTGACGTAAGCCTGGTGATGCTTGCCGTAGTGGTATTCAAGCGTCTCTTCCGACATGGTCGGTGCGAGGGCGTTCTTCGCGAACGGCAGCGGCGGGAGCGTAAATGACATGATGCGGTTCCTTCGTCGTGTTATGGGGAGTTCTGCGTAATAACCGGCATGGAGCACTCGATTGTAGGCGAGTTGGAATAACCCCGCAAACGAGCGGACATTATGCCGAACATCGGCTGCACAAGGCTTTCAAGGGCTTTCGCGCATTCCAGGCACACCTGCGCGGACGATGCGGCTCCCCCGGTTCGGGAGCGTCGCGCGGCATGAGCGGATGCGCTGCTCGTCCGCACGAACAGGGCGTTGCGGCAGCGCGAACGATGCCGGCGCGGCATTATCGGCGCAGGCTGCGGTTTGCTGTCTGCAAGCGCTTGTGATGTTTCACGAACATCCTTCGCGCACCGCATGCACCGACCCGCGTGTTCGCGCAAGCAGCGCGCCTGGGCGCTCGATCCTTCCGATCAATTACCCGGAATCACGCGCAATCACACGCACACTCACGCGCACACTCACGCGCCGGCGACCCAGCGTGAGTCGTTCAGAAACCTTCGGCGAGACGCGGCTGCACATCGGCGAGCGCGACATCGGCGCTACCCTGCGCGAGATGAACGGTGAGCCGCTTGCCCGGTTTGAGCGCGGCGGGCGCGAGCACGGCCGCGCCGCTCTGTGCGTCGAGCACTGCCGCGTAGCCGCGCTCCAGCGTGCGCTGCGGGCTCAGCACTTCGAGACGCGCCGCGAGTTCGGACACGCGCGCCGAC
>NZ_JAAGPN010000450.1:0-3733 GCF_017104805.1 Paraburkholderia sp. Ac-20347
TAACGCACAGCGCAGGCGCAGCGCGGCTGACGTCGATTCGCGCGATCAACGCGTCGATGCGCATCGATACGCATCGCGTCGCGCACCCTTTCTGACGCACTTCATTTCGACGCGCGCGCAAGGCATAGTGGAGGGATGGGCCGCCGCCGCGCGGCCCCCAACCCGAGCCCTTCGCCGCCCGCTCATGAACGCACCGCACGCCACCGCGCCCTCGCTGCGCGACGCCACGCCCGACGACTTCGCTTCCATCGCCGCAATCTACGCGCACCACGTACTGCACGGCGCAGCCTCGTTCGAGGAAACGCCGCCTTCGCTCGACGAACTCCTGCGCCGCCACGCCGCCGTACGCGAACAGGGCCTGCCCTGGATCGTCGCCGAGATCGACGGCCAGGTCGCCGGCTATTGCTACGCCACGCCTTATCGGCCGCGCGCGGCGTATCGCTTCACGGTGGAAGATTCGATCTATATCGACGAAGCCTTTCGCGGACGCGGCCTCGGCCGCGTACTGCTCGACGCGCTGATCTCGCGCTGCGAGCAAGGTCCGTGGCGGCAGATGATCGCCGTGATCGCCGATCCGAAAGGCGGCTCGCTCGCGCTGCATGCGAGTCAGGGCTTCGAACTCGTCGGCACGCTGCGCGCGGTGGGATTCAAGCACGGAGCGTGGCGCGACACCACGCTGATGCAGCGCGCGCTGAACGCGGGCGCGGCCAGTCCGCCCAACGCGTAATCGCCAATCGTACGGATACCGAAATATTTTAAAACGGACCGCGTGAGAGCAGGCTTTCGCGCGCGAGTGGATTTCATTTTACGGATCGACCGTCCGCACCCAGAATAGGCGTATCCGGCTTGCACCATCCACTCGACAGGAGACGCCCATGCTGAACAACGCAGCGGACAAGACCACCACGCGCGACGGCTACGCGAAGCAATACGTGCAGTTCGAGGACGAGCGCACGCGCCCCGTGCGCGACCTGCTCGCCGCCGTGCCGATCGCGCCTGAACAAACGATTCGCACGGCCATCGACATCGGCTGCGGCCCGGCGAACTCCACCGGCATTCTGATGGCCCGCGTGCCCAACGCGCAGGTGAGCGGCCTCGACGCGTCGGCGGACATGCTCGACGCGGCGCGCAAACGTCTGCCGCAACTGCAATTCGAACTCGCCGATATCGCCGAATGGAGCGCACGCGGCAGCGATGCGCCGCGTTATGACCTGATGCTCGCGAACGCCGTGCTGCAATGGCTGCCCGACCACGACACGCTGTTTCCGCGTCTCGTGCAGCGTCTCGCGCCCGGCGGCCATCTCGCGATCCAGATGCCCGACAATCTTGACGAACCCGCGCACACGCTGCTGCGCGAGATCGCCGCCGAAACGCCGTGGGCGAGCCAGCTCGCGGGCGTGGCGCGCACCGAGCGCTTCGACGCGCGCCATTACTACGCGCTGCTCACGCCGTTGTGCGCGCGCGTGGACGTCTGGCGCACGACTTACTACCATCCGCTCGCGGGCGGAGCGGACGCCGTGGTCGAATGGTTCAAGGGCAGCGCGATGCGTCCGTTTCTCGCCGCGCTAGGCAGCGACGACGAACGCGCCGCCTTCACCGCGCGTTATCGCGAAGCCATCGCGCGCGCGTATCCGGCGCTCGATGACGGCGTCGTGCTGCTGCCGTTCCCGCGCCTCTTCATCGTCGCGACGCGAGGCTGACGCGCGTACGCGGCCACCGCGCTGGCATACCGTTCACCGCACAATCCACAACGTTCACGAACGTAAAACGTAGCGATCAAATAAAGGTCAACGCGCGAATCCGATCGATTCGCCCCGTAAAATAGGCCCTCTTTGCGCGGCCGGTCATGCACCGGCGCGCCCGACTTCGAGGACCGCCTCCATGCAATCGCTACTCGTGCACGTTCACCCGTCCAACTGGAGTTTCCTGTGGGACGCGCTTTCCGCCCTCGCACTGCGGCTGTGCGCCGCCGTCGTCATCCTGTGGGCGGGCTGGTGGATCTCCCGGCGCGTCGGCAACTGGATCTCGGGCCAGAGCGGCATCGACCCGACGCTGCGTCCCATCGTGCGCGATTGCGCGCTGTGGGGCGTGCGCCTCGTCGCCATCGTCGGCACGCTGTCGCAACTGGGCATCCAGACCGCGAGCATCGTGGCCGTGCTGGGCGCCGCCGGTCTCGCCATCGGCCTCGCGCTGCAAGGCACGCTGCAGAACATCGCGGCGGGCATCATGTTGCTGCTGCTGCGTCCGTTCAAGGTCGGCGACTATATCGATGGCGGCGGCGGCAACGTCGCGGGCACGGTCGAGGAAGTGAATCTCTTCACGACGCGCCTCACGAAACCCGACGGCATCTGCGAATACGTGCCGAACAGCGCGCTGTGGAGCAACTCGATCCGCAATTTCAGCCGTAATCCCACGCGCCGTCTCGACCTCGAAGTCGAAGTGTCCGTGCGCGACGACGTGAACCGCGCGATCGAGGCGCTGCGCGCGCTGGCCGCCGCCGATCCGCGCGTGCTGGCCGCGCCCGCGCCGCAAGTCATGGTGACGCGTTTCGACGACAGCACCGTCGTGCTCAATATCCGCGCGTGGTCCAACATCGACACCTTCTGGGACATGCGCTGGGCGCTCTCGCGTCAGGTGCGCCAGGCGCTCGCCGACGCGCATTGCGCGCTGCCGCTGCGCACGCGCGAACTGCATATCGTGCAGACGGGCGGCACGCAAACGGAAACGGAAACGCAAACGGAAACGCAAAGCGGGTCCGCGCAAGGCGCGACGCAACATCCCGCACGCTAGATTCATGCGATTGCCGCGCGTGTTTGAGGACACAAGTCAGCGCGCAGGCAAGCGCCGGAACAGCGTCGGATAATCGATCACGAGTCCGTCTTCGTCGACGCGCAATTCCGCCGTGAAATTGCGAAAAATGCCTTCGTAGCGATAGATTCGATCGGGCTCGATGCACGCGTAGGCCTGCGCGACGCGCGTCGCTTCGAGTCCGGGCGCGGCGATATAGGCGACGTCGATGGGACGCCGCTCGCCGCGCGCCAGACCGAGGCGGCGAATCGGCAAGGTGTTCGTGAACGGCGTCGCCGCGATGTCGATGTCGATGCAGCCTTCGATCGCGTCGAGCGCGCGGCCCGCGCCGTCGCGCCAGTGGCCGAGACCGTCGCCGTGCATCGCGAACGACGCGCCGCCCATCACGCGAAAGGCCGCGTACGTCACGCGCCATTGCGCGTCGCAATGCACCGTGTAGCAGAAGCCGTAAGCCTTGCCGTAACGTTGCCCGACCACCACGCTTTCCACGCGGATCGCGCCGCCGCTCGCATCGAACGCCAGGTGCTCGATGCCCTCGCCTTCCTCCGAAGCCCAACGCACTTCACGCATCGCTCGTCTCCCCGCCGCGCCGGGATGCGCGGCTGCGGCTATCGTAGCGCAGGCGCGGCGCGAACACGCGGCGCCGCAAATAGCGACTATCAACGCGCGCGCATGCGCAACGGCCGCTGCATCGCCTATGCTCGCGATGCGCGCCGGCCGACGCGGCATTGGCCTCGTCCGCGCGATTTTCGATGCCGCCTCCACGCCTTGCCGCACGACCGCCATGCTGACTTCCACGCCCGCGCCCGCTCATCCGGATGCCGCTTCCGCCCGGCTTGCCGCGCCGTTGCATACGCTTTTTCGCACGCTGTTGCGCAGCCTGGGCCAGATCGTGTTGCAGCGCCACGCGGGCACCGGCGCGAGC
>NZ_JAAGPN010000451.1:0-233 GCF_017104805.1 Paraburkholderia sp. Ac-20347
TAGCCGTACAGCTGAGTGAGTCGCACTGGGACGTGAGTCGGATGCAGATGGGTACCGCAGTAGAAGTAGGAGGTCGTGTACTGTGTCTCTGCATACAGATGTATATCGTCACGCAAAGACAGACGGATTGGTGATGTATACATGCTGGAAATGAGGAGAAATATATGTCATGTCATTTCACATGAGTTTTCTACAATCGACGCACCATATCTTTTTATTTTTTTTTTTTTTTT
>NZ_JAAGPN010000452.1:0-3098 GCF_017104805.1 Paraburkholderia sp. Ac-20347
TGCTGGCCGCCGATCTGCCCGCGCCGCTGCGTGTCGCCGATCTCGCCCAGGCGGTCGGCCTGTCGCCGTTCCACGCCACGCGCCTCTTCACCCAGGCGACCGGTCTGCCGCCGCACGCATGGCGCACGCAACTGCGCCTGCAACGCGCACTCGGGCCGCTGCGTGCGGGCGCGTCCGTCGCCGACGTGGCCGCCGCCAGCGGTTTCGCCGATCAAAGCCACTTCACGCGTCACTTCCGCCGCATGTTCGGCGTGCCGCCGGGACGCTGGCAGTCGTCCTGAGCGCTTTACTGCGCGCTTTACTGCGCGCTTTACTGCGCGCTTTACTGCGCGCTTTACTGCGCGTTTTCCTGAGCGTCGTCCGCATCGCCAAGACACACGCCGCCAAGCTGATCGACAAACCGCGCCGCAAGATCGTACAAGCCACGCGGCGCGCCGCTCGCTATGCTGCTTTCCGAATCAGGAGAGACAGCTTGACCACCCACCCTCATCGCTACAAAGAATTCGCCGCCGGCGCGCGCGACATGATCCCCATGATGATCGGCGCGGCTCCGTTCGGCATGATTTTCGGCACGCTCGTCACGTCGGGGCCGCTCGCGCTCTGGCACGGCCAGTTCATGTCGCTCGCGGTATTCGCGGGCTCGGCGCAGTTCATCGCGCTCGGGCTGATCGCCTCGCACGCGAGCTACGCCGTGATCTGGGCCACCACGCTGATCGTCAACCTGCGCCACGTGCTCTACAGCGCCACGCTCGCGCCCTACGTCTCGCATCTGCCGCTGCGCTGGCGACTCGCGCTCGGCGCCGTGCTCACCGACGAGGTGTTCGCCGTCGCGTGGGCGCATTACCGCCGCCACCATCCCGGCGACGACGTCTCTCCATGGCACTTCCTCGGTTCGGGTTTCTCGATGTATCTGAACTGGCAGATCTGGACCGCCGCGGGCCTGCTGTTCGGCGCGGCGTTCCCGGGCCTGCAGTCGCTCGGACTCGACTTCGCGATGGTCGCCACCTTCATCGCCATCGTGGTGCCTCAACTGGTGGCGCTGCGCTTTCTGGCGGCGGCCGTCACCTCGGGCGTGCTCGCGTTCTACTGGCAGGCGTGGCCGTACAAGCTCGGGCTGCTCGGCGCGGTGCTCGCGGGCGTCGTGGTGGGCGTGGCGCTTTCGTTGCCGCGCAAGCCGCGTCAATCGCATGCCGAAGCCGACACCGACGCGCCCTCGAACTCATCGAACCCGACCGCCAAACCGCGTCCGGACCGGCATCCGCGCGAGGCGCACGCCGCCGCAGGAGGCAGCCGATGAACCAGCCCATGAACTACGTCGTCCTGATCCTCGGCATGGCGCTGATCACGTGGATCGTGCGCACCGCCGTCTTCGTGCTCGGCGAGCGGCTCGTGTTTCCGCCGCTCGTGCGCACCGCGCTCGGCTTCGTGCCCGTGACCGTCCTCACGGCGATCATCGTGCCGATGGCCGTCTCGCCGCACGGCCAGGGCGCCGAACTGAGCTGGCGCAATCCGCAACTCGTCGGCGCGCTGGCGGCGATCGTCGTGAGCGCGCTGACGAAGCGTCCGCTGCTGACCATCGCCGTGGGCCTCGGCGTGTTCTTCATCTGGCAAGGCGTCGTGCTGCGCTGAAATGCACGCCGGAATGCGCGCCTGAATACGCATTGGAGTGCGCACTCAAATCCCTACGGACGGGCCGCCGCCCGTCCGCCCGCGGCCCTTTCACGGCACGCGTTCGAGCGAACCTTTCACTCTGTCACTCAAGTTTCGCCGCGCCGCGCCGTTAAACCGTCGAAGCCTGCCTTGGCGCAGTGGTCAGCCGAAGACTGGCCATCACCAGGCAACGCCAGGAATAGATCGGGGCAACCAGAATGGGGAATATCACCCTTAACCTCAAGGAAGAAACACTTGCGTCGCTACGCAAGGATTTCGACGCGTTCCTGCGCGTCTCGCTGAAGCTCGACCCGCAATTCCTTACACCGTCGTTCGAGGACTTCCTGCGCGCGAAGCTGCTCGACAACATGACGCCGCTCACCGAGCAGGCGGTGCAGCGGCTATTGCAGGGCGGCCAGTACGCGTGGGCCAAGCGCACGCTCGACAAGGAGTTTCCGGAAGTCGTGTCGATGCTGATGCGCCAGGCCGGCGATTTTGGCTTCGGCGTCGCGTCGCGTCCCGAGTGGACGCCCGACGAGTTGTCGAAGAAATGCCGCGAATGGGCGGCCGCGATCGTGCAGGAAGCCCAGGGCGAGGAAGCGCAGATCGACCCGCTCGCCGCGCAGATCAAGTCGGGCGTGCAGGACATCCAGACGCTCGAGGAAATCATGCAGACGCCCGCGTGGCGGCTCGCGGAATCGGTGCGCCAGCGCGTCTACGAGGCGAAAATCGGCTGTGAACAGGCCACCGGCTCGCTCGCGCGCGAGCGGCTCGGCGAGTTGCGTGGATTGCTGCGTCTGGGCATCGCGCACGGCACGTTCCAGAAGCAGGAAGCGCAGCAGATCATGGAATATCTGCGTCTGCTGAAGCCGGAAATTTTCGTCGAAGAACCCGACGATGTCTTCACGCGCCTCGCCGCCTGGCTGCGCAACTTCTTCGTGCCGCCGCCGAAGAACCAGCCTCGCTAAGCCCTCCGCTCTCAGGGGCGGCGCGCCGATCCGGCTCACACGCCCGGCGCGCGCCCTAGTCCCACATTTTTCTCAGCTTCGCGCCGATCTCGACCTTCGCGCGCGCCGCGGCGGCCAGTCCCGCCGCACTCGGCGCGCTCGCCACCGGCGGCGCGGGCCACGCGCGCGACTCGAACAGCGGTAGCATCGACGGCGCGATGAAGCGCGTGCGCGACGCCCACACGTGACGATCGCCGGACGCCGCCTGGTTGTGCACATAAAAGCGCTGCGGCACGACGATGTGCAGATCCTCCTTCGCACGCGTCATCGCCACGTAGAGCAGCCGGCGCTCCTCTTCCAGCTCTTCGTCGCTGCCCGCGCCCAGATCGGACGGAATGCAGCCGTCCACACCGTTGAGCACGAACACGTTGCGCCACTCCTGCCCCTTGGCCGAATGGATGGTCGAGAGGATCAGATAATCCTCGTCGAGCAGCGGATCGG
>NZ_JAAGPN010000453.1:0-241 GCF_017104805.1 Paraburkholderia sp. Ac-20347
GGGTCATTAAAAAAAAAAAAAAAAAAAAAAAACAAAAACAAACTAAATCTATAAAACACAATATTAATGCTTATAGTGATATATGTATCTGCTTACTAGCCTTATCAAAGGATGTCAATGACTAACGCAGCTAGATATCAGTTGTTGTAACACACTAGCGTTCATATGGTGTAGCACACCTCCTTTTTTTCTCCACTTGACCATCTCGTATCGGTGTAGCACTGGTTCATGTCATCATCGT
>NZ_JAAGPN010000454.1:0-3397 GCF_017104805.1 Paraburkholderia sp. Ac-20347
TGGGCGGCGGCTTCGCGCAGCGCCTCGGTTCGCTCTCGTCGCCGCGCAGCGTGCGCGGCAACCCGCGTGCGCCGCTGATCGTCGCCGTCGCCGTGCTCGTCGCCGTGGTCGCGGGCCTCGTGCTGTGGTCGCGCGCGCCGGACTACAAGGTGCTCTACAGCAACCTGTCCGACCGTGACGGCGGCTCCATCATCACGGCGCTGCAGGCCGCCAACGTGCCCTACAAGCTGTCCGACGGCGGCGGCGCCATTCTGGTGCCGTCCGAGCAGGTCAACGAAATGCGCCTGCGCCTTGCGCAGCAAGGCCTGCCGAAGAACGGTTCGGTCGGCTTCGAACTGATGGACAACCAGAAGTTCGGCATCAGCCAGTTCGCCGAACAGGTCAATTACCAGCGCGCCCTCGAAGGCGAACTCGAACAGACCATCCAGTCGATCCAGAGCGTCAAGTCGGCGCGCGTGCATCTGGCCATTCCGAAGCCCTCGGTGTTCGTGCGCGAGCGCGAAGCGCCTTCGGCGTCGGTGCTCGTCAATCTGTATCCGGGCCGCGTGCTCGACGAAGGCCAGGTGGCCGCGGTCACGCACATGATTTCGTCGGCCGTGCCCGATCTGCCGGTGCGCAACGTCACCGTGGTCGACCAGGACGGCAATCTGCTCACGCAAAGTGCCGCCAGCGCGGGCCTCGACGCCTCGCAGCTCAAGTACGTGCGCCAGATCGAGCACGACACCCAGTCGCGCATCGACGCGATCCTCGCGCCGCTGTTCGGCTCGGGCAACGCGCGCTCGCAGGTCAGCGCCGACGTGGACTTCTCGAAGCTCGAACAGACCTCGGAGAACTACGGTCCGAACGCCAACCCGCAGCAGGCCTCGATCCGCAGCCAGCAGCAGAACATCGCCACCGACATGCAGCAGTCGGGCGCGGGCGGCGTGCCGGGCGCGCTCTCGAACCAGCCGCCGCAGCCGGCCTCGGCGCCGATCAACGCGCCCGCGGGCGCGAGCGGCGCGGCCGCCTCGACGCCGATTTCGGATCACCGCGACACCACCACGAACTACGAGCTGGACAAGACGGTGCGTCACTTCCAGCAGTCGCCGGGCGACATCAAGCGCCTCTCGGTGGCCGTGATCGTGAACTATCAGCAGAAGGTGGACGCGAAGGGTCACGCCACGATGCAGCCGCTCGACGCGCAGAAGCTCGCGCAGGTCGAACAGCTCGTGAAGGACGCGATGGGCTACGACATCAAGCGCGGCGACTCGGTGAACGTGGTCAACGCCGCGTTCCAGACCGACGTCGATCCGAACGCCAACCTGCCGTGGTGGCGCCAGCCGGACATGATCGCGCTGGCCAAGCAGATCGCGACCTGGCTCGGCATCGGCGCGGTGGCCCTGTTCCTGTACTTCGTGATGGTGAAGCCGGCGCTGCGCCGCGCCTTCCCGCCGCCGGAACCGGTTGCCGCCGCCGCGGGCCCGGCGCTCGGGGGCGACGCCGAGCCGCTCCTGCTGGACGGCCTGCCGCAAGTCGAGAAGATCGAAGGCACGGGCGGCGTGGTCGAAGGCGACAGCGATCTGCTGGCCCTCGAAAACGAGAAACAGAAGTTCGAACGCAACCTGGAATTCGCGCGCAACATCGCGCGCCAGGATCCGAAGATTGTCGCAACCGTTGTCAAGAGCTGGGTGAACGATGAGCGCTGAAGGAGCTGTCAAGAGCGCACTGCTGCTCATGTCGATCGGCGAGGAAGAGGCCTCTCAGGTCTTCAAGTTCCTCGGGCCGCGCGAAGTGCAGAAGATCGGCGCGGCGATGGCCGCGCTGAAGAACGTCAAGCGCGAAGAGATCGACGCGGTGCTGCACGAGTTCGTCAAGGAAGCCGAGCAGCACACGGCGCTGTCGCTCGACTCGAACGACTACATCCGCAGCGTGCTGACCAAGGCGCTCGGCGAGGACAAGGCCGGTGCGGTGATCGACCGCATCCTGCAAGGCGGCGACACGAGCGGTATCGAAGGCCTGAAGTGGATGGACTCGGGCTCGGTCGCGGAACTCATCAAGAACGAGCACCCGCAGATCATCGCCACGATCCTGGTTCACCTGGACCGCGATCAGGCGTCCGAAATCGCCTCGTGCTTCACGGAGCGTCTGCGTAACGACGTGCTGCTGCGTATCGCCACGCTCGACGGCATTCAGCCGCAGGCGCTGCGCGAACTCGACGACGTGCTCATGGGTCTGCTGTCGGGCAGCGACAACCTCAAGCGCAGCCCGATGGGCGGCATCCGCACGGCCGCCGAAATCCTGAACTTCATGACGAGCCAGCACGAGGAAGGCGTGATCGAAACGGTCCGCCAGTACGACGCCGAGCTTGCCCAGAAGATCATCGACCAGATGTTCGTGTTCGAGAACCTGCTGGATCTCGAAGACCGCGCGATTCAGCTGCTGCTCAAGGAAGTCGAGTCCGAATCGCTCATCATCTCGCTCAAGGGCGCCCCGCCCGCGCTGCGCCAGAAGTTCCTCGCGAACATGTCGCAGCGCGCCGCGGAACTGCTCGCCGAAGACCTGGACGCGCGCGGCCCCGTGCGCGTTTCGGAAGTCGAAGCGCAGCAGCGGCGTATCCTGCAGATCGTGCGCAACCTCGCCGAAAGCGGCCAGATCGTGATCGGCGGCAAGGCAGAAGACGCTTATGTCTGACGAAGCCTCACAACCGTTGCACCGTCAACTCTCGGCGTATCAGCGCTGGGAGATGGCGTGCTTCGATCCGCCTCCGCCTCCCCCGCCGCCGCCCACGCCGGACGAAACGGCGGCGTTCGAGGCGGAACTGCAGCGTATTCGCGACAACGCCCACCAGGCCGGTCTGACGTCCGGCCACGTGGCGGGCCAGGCGCTCGGCTACCAGGCCGGCTACGACCAGGGCCAGAAGCAGGGTTTCGAACAGGGACTCGGCGAGGCGCGCGCCGTGGCGGCGCAGTTGTCGGCGATCGCGCAACGTTTTTCCGACGCACTCACGACCGCCGAAGCGGGCGTGGCCGAAACGCTCGTCGAGCTGGCGCTCGACATCGCCCAGCAGGTGGTCCGCCAGCACGTGCAGCACGACCCGACGGCGCTGCTCGCCGCGGCGCGTGAAGTGCTCGCGCACGAGCCGCAGTTGTCCGGCTCGCCGCAACTGGTGGTGAGCCCGGCCGATCTGCCGGTGGTCGAGGCCTATCTCCTCGAAGATTTGCAGGCGCGCGGCTGGACCGTGCGCACCGACGCCTCGCTGGAACGCGGCGGCTGCCGCGCGCAGGCCGCGACCGGCGAGACGGATGCGGGCATCGGCACGCGCTGGGAGCGCGTCGCCGCAGCGCTCGGGAAGGCGCGGCCATGGTGAATTCGGCGCTGCATCAGACCGTGCATCAGGCAATCCACACGGGCGGCCTCA
>NZ_JAAGPN010000455.1:0-238 GCF_017104805.1 Paraburkholderia sp. Ac-20347
GAAAAAAAAAAAAACACTAACAACACCAATTTCCTCGATCCTGTTATCCCCTGTCTACTGACTTCTCGTATTATATTTTTCTCATCATCCCATCCCTGTGCCATCCTACACTAATCTCTGCGACCTTATGTACTCTTTCACTTATAGCTTACTCTCTTCACTGCTCCCCATCATCGCATTGCGTACATCTGCGTCTGATTCGATCTTCTCTGATTAGTCGCTGCCGCGTTTGTTACCG
>NZ_JAAGPN010000456.1:0-3691 GCF_017104805.1 Paraburkholderia sp. Ac-20347
CCGTGCGCGCGCAGCCGTACGCCGACGCCGCCGAGTTCTCGCGCGACCTGCACATCCTGATGGATTCGCTCGCCGCGCATCACGGCGCTTCGCTCGCCACGCCGCGCCTCGCGCCGCTCGTGCGCGCGGTGGAAGTGTTCGGCTTCCATCTGGCGTCGATCGACCTGCGCCAAAGCTCGGACATCCACGAAGCCGTCATCACCGAACTGCTCGCGCGCGCGCGCGTTCAGGCCGATTACTCCGCGCTCGCCGAAGAAGACAAGCAGATCGTGCTGCTCGCGCAACTCGCCGATCAGCGTCCGCTGCGCTCGCCGTATCTCGACTACTCCGACCTCGTGAAGAGCGAACTCGGCGTGCTGGAAATGGCGCGCGTGACGCGCGAGAAGTTCGGCGCGCGCGCGGTGCGCAACTACATCATCTCGCACACCGAAACGGTGTCGGACCTGCTCGAAGTGATGTTGCTGCAGAAGGAAACCGGTCTGCTCGGCGGCCGCCTCGGCCACGCGGACGAACCCGCGCAGGCCGCGCTGATGGTGATCCCGCTGTTCGAAACGATTCCCGACTTGCGCCACGCGCCGGGCATCATGCGCGACCTGCTCGCGCTGCCGGGCATCGACGGCATCGTCGAGCATTGGGGCAACGAGCAGGAAATCATGCTCGGCTATTCGGACAGCAACAAGGACGGCGGCTTCCTCACGTCGAACTGGGAGCTGTATCGCGCCGAACTCGCGCTGGTCTCGCTGTATCGCGAACGCGGCATCACGCTGCGTCTGTTCCACGGACGCGGAGGCACGGTCGGACGCGGAGGCGGCCCGACCTACAACGCGATCCTGTCGCAGCCGCCGGGCACGGTGGACGGCCAGATTCGCCTGACCGAACAGGGCGAGGTGATCGCCAGCAAGTTCGGCAATCCGGAAATCGGCCGCCGCAATCTCGAGACGGTGATCGCGGCCACGCTCGAAGCCACGCTGCTGCCGACGGACAACACCGCGGGCAATGCGCCGGATCAACTGCCCGCGTTCGAAGAGACGATGCAGCATCTGTCCGATGCGGCGATGGCGGCGTACCGCTCGCTCGTCTACGAGACGCCCGGCTTCACCGACTACTTCTTCGCCTCGACGCCGATCACCGAAATCGCGGAACTGAACATTGGCAGCCGGCCGGCCTCGCGCAAGCTGCAGGATCCGAAGAACCGCAAGATCGACGACCTGCGCGCGATTCCGTGGGGCTTTTCGTGGGGCCAGTGCCGTCTGCTGCTGACGGGATGGTACGGCTTCGGCAGCGCCGTGTCGTCGTATCTCGACGAAGCGGGCAGCGACGCCGAGCGCACGCGCCGCCTCGCGCTGTTCAGGAAGATGTACAAGACCTGGCCGTTCTTCTCGAACCTGCTGTCGAACATGGACATGACGCTCGCGAAGACCGATCTCGCGGTGGCGTCGCGCTACGCGCAACTCGTCGCCGACAAGAAGCTGCGCAAGCATGTGTTCGAGCGCATCGTCGCCGAGTGGGAACGCACGACGAAGGTGCTCGACGAGATCACCGGTTCGAACGGCCGTCTCGCCGACAACCCGCTGCTCGCGCGCTCGATCAAGAACCGCTTCCCGTATCTCGATCCGCTCAATCACTTGCAGGTCGAGCTGATCAAGCGCTATCGCGCCGGCGATCCGAGCCCGCGCGTGCGGCGCGGGATTCATCTGACGATCAACGGGATTGCGGCGGGGTTGCGGAATACGGGTTAAAAGCGCGGGTGGAGCGCACTACGCTTTGACGCGTAAAAAAAGCCTCGCAGGCCTTTGATCTGCGAGGCTTTTTCTTTTGGACGATGCTTGCCGGGATGCAAAATTCTGATGCAAAATCGCATCAGAATCTGAATCACGGAGGGCAGCATGCGCACCACGGTGACCCTGGACGACGCACTTTATGAGAAAGCGCTCGAAATGGCCGATCCCGGCATGGAGAAGGCCGATCTGTTTCGCGAAGCCGTCAAGACGTTCGTGCGGGTTCAAGCGGCCAAGCGGCTGGCCGCATTAGGCGGCAGCGCGCCTGAGATGGCGGACATCGCCCGTCGGCGCGACGACACGCCCGCGTCATGAGCGTGCTCGTCGACACGTCGGTCTGGGTCGATCATTTCAGACGCCGCAACGGAACGCTCGTCGAACTGATGCTGAGCGACGAAGCGCTGGCTCATCCGATGGTGCTCGCCGAACTGGCCTGCGGCACGCCGCCCGCGCCACGCGTGCGCACACTCGGCGACATTGGCCTGCTGCGGTCGGCGAATCCGGTGAGCCTGCAGGAAGTCATGGCGCTGATCGAACGCGAACAACTCTACGGCCTCGGCTGCGGCGTGGTCGACCTGCTCCTGCTCGGCTCCGTGCTGATCACGCCGGGCGCGCGCCTCTGGACGCTCGACAGACGGCTGGCAGGTCTCGCCGAACGCTTCGACGTGGCCTGGCAGCCGCCCATGCATTGAATTGCGCGCAGGCTAACCTGCTGCGCAACCCGCCCCTCAATCCCGCCGCGTCGCCTCGATCATCAACGCGTCGAGCTTGAACGAGCGATCGCTCTGCACATCGAAATACTGGCGTACTTCATCGGGCGCGTTGTCCCACATCGAGCGGATCGCCGTCACGCGCTCCGGCGGCGTGCGCATGCGCGCGACCCACGTGTCGAAGTCGAGCGCGATGCGCCAGCGCTCCGTCACCTTCGCGTCGAAGCCCGCCGCGTCGAGCATGCTCACCCACTCGTTGGCGCGGTAATCGCGGATATGCGACGCATCGCGCAGCAACTCCACCGCCTGAATATGCGTGTCGAAAAGCGGATCGTCGATGCCCGCGATATCGATGAACTTGAGCCGGCCGCCCGGTTTGAGCACGCGATGCACTTCGGCGAGCGCGCGCGGCACGTCGCGCCAGTGGTGCGCGCTCATGCGGCTGATCGCCCAGTTGAAGCTCGCGTCGGCGAACGGCAGCGTCTCGGCGGCGCCCTGCTGCGTGCGGATCGTGCTCAAGCCGCGCTCCTTCGCGGCGGCTTCGACGGTCGCGAGCATCGGCGGCGCGATGTCGTAGGCCACGACTTCACGCACGTGCGACGCGACCGCGAAGCTCGCGTGACCCGCGCCGCAGCCCATGTCGAGCACCCGCGCGTTGCCGCAGGTCGCCGCGAAGGTCGCGGCCAGGTTCTCGAGATCGGCGCCGGTTGCGTGGACCTGGCTGGTGAGATAGGCGGCGGCGGTCGAGCCGAAGGCGTCGGCGACCTGATCGTGATGCTTCATGGCGTGCTCCTGGTGCGGATCCGGCGCGCCGACGCTCTGCGCGCGCACCGGTTTTCCGGTTGTGTGGGGCGCGAGTTCAGCTGCATGAACCACGACATCTGCGGCTGCGGCCTCGCGTCGATCTTTTTTGCTTCTGTCCCCGGGGCGGGTCGGCGCGGCGGCCCGGCGCCGCGTCAGCCGTTACAATAGAGCCCGTTTTGTACCAGTACAAGTTGAGCGATTATTCTGGTATCGCCAGCACCCGCCAGCCATCCATGACCCTCGATAGCCCCACTACCGGCGATTCCGGCGCCGCCAAAACCCTCGACGCCACGCCTGCGCGCGCGCTCGGCGAGTTCATCCGCGCCCATCGCGAGCGGCTGTCGCCGCAGGAAGTCGGTCTGCCGCCCGGCCCGCGCCGGCGCACGCCCGGCCTGCGCC
>NZ_JAAGPN010000457.1:0-3642 GCF_017104805.1 Paraburkholderia sp. Ac-20347
TGTGCCCTTCCGATCTAGGCACCGGCAGCACCAGCAGCAGCGCGGGCAGCACCGGCAGCGCCGCGCCCTCGCCGGGCGTGAGCCAGAGCGCCGATGCGATCACCGCAGCCGATGACGCCGCAACGGTCTTCACGCCGAAGAACTGCTACGGCACCAGCGGCATCAACGGCAACTGCGGCCAGGGCGGACGCGGCGGCGGCAACAGTTCGTCGGCATCCGCGAGCGCGGGTGTGTCGGGCGGGACGAGTTCGGGCAGCGCCGGCACCGGACGCGGCGGCAGCTCGGGCGTGAGCGGCGCGACCAGCGGGTCGAGCAACTCGGGCGGCAGCAAAGGCGGCGGCAGCAACGGTGGCGGTAACAACGGCGGTGGCAACAACGGCGGCGGCAACAACGGTGGCGGCAATAACGGTGGCGGCAACAACGGTGGCGGCAACAACGGCGGCGGCTCCAGCGGCTGCGGTTGCGGCAGCGGCCACGGTGGGCCTTCAGGTGGACCTTCGGGTGGCTTCGGCGGCGGCTTTGGCGGCGGGTTCGGCAAAGGCGGCTTCGGCGGAGGATTCGGAGGCGGATTCGGCAAGGGTGGATCGTCGGGCGGCCCGGGCGGCGGGTACGGCGGCGGCCACGGTGGCGGCCATGGCGGCGGAAGTCATTGAGTTCGCACGGCGGTGCAGAAGCGCTGCCACAGCCACCCCGAATTGGCGCGACCGCCGGTCGCGCCATTCCAGGCAGCAACGGCGGCGGTCCCCCGGTCCCCCGGCCGGGATCCGCCGCCGGTGGCCGGAAGCCATGCACAGCGCGTGTCTTCTGGCGACCCGGCCGCGTCTCTCGTGAGCTGTGCCCCTGGAAAAACCCGCCGGGCACAGCGCCACGCTTCTCCCCGCGTTACAGCATCTCCAGCGCGCGCTTGCCGCGCGGCGGCTTGAAGTAGGCATCGAGCGCCGCGAGATCGGTCTCGCCGAGCTTCAGGTCGAGCGCCGCGCGGTTCTCGCGCACATGCTCGATGCGCGCCGCCTTCGGAATCGCGCACACGCCGCTCGCTCGCAACACCCAAGCCAGCGCCACCTGCCACACGGATACGCCATGCCCCGCCGCGATATCGTCGAGCGGCGAGCGCTTCGGCAGACGCGCATGATCGACCGGGCTATACGCCATCACCGGCATGCCGCGCGCGAGACTCCACGGCAGCAGATCGAACTCCGGCCCGCGCCGCGCGACGTTGTAGAGAATCTGATTGGCCGCGCACGCCGCGCCGCCGGGCAGCGCGACCAGTTCCTCCATATCGTCGACGTCGAAATTACTCACGCCCCAGTAGCGAATCTTGCCCGCGCGCACGAGCGCCTCGAAGCCCGCGACGGTCTCCTCGAGCGGCACGCCACCGCGCCAGTGCAGCAGATACAGGTCGATGCGATCGGTGCCGAGACGCGCGAGACTCGCCTCGCAGGCGCGCTCCACGCCGCGCCGGCTCGCATTGTGCGGATACACCTTGCTGACGAGAAACACCTCGTCGCGCAGCCCGCGCAGCGCTTCGCCGACCAGTTCCTCGGTCGCGCCGTCGCCGTACATTTCGGCGGTGTCGATCAGCGTCATGCCGAGCGCGACGCCTTCGCGCAACGCGGCGATCTCGTCGGCGCGACGCGACGCGCGCTCGCCCATTTCCCACGTGCCCTGGCCCAGCTTCGCGATGCGCTCGCCGCCGGGCAGCGCGATGCTGGCGATATCGGTGCTCATGTGTTTTCCCCTCGCGATGCCTTGCGTTCGACGCGCCGCCCGACGCCAAGCACAACGGCCAGGTCAGCGCCACGCGCGGCAAAGCGCCCAGTGTATCGCCGCGCGTCGCGACGGGCATGCGCACGCGCGTAACTCCGGCATTACCGCGCGGCGCCGCCTATGTCATAAAATTGCCGTTCGCCTTTCATGCCTGCCTCCCATGAACGCTCCCACGGAAGACCGCTGGCGCGGCCTGCGCCCGGACCCGGACAACGACACGCCGCTGTATCTGCAGCTCGCGCGCAAGCTCAGCGACGCGATCCACGAGAATCGCTGGAACGCCGGCGAGGCGCTGCCGTCCGAGCGCGTGCTCGCCGACGCGCTCGGCGTCTCGCGCATCACCGCGCGCAAAGCCATCGCGCTGCTGGTCGAGCAAGGGCTGATCCGCCGCACGCAAGGCGCGGGCAGCTTTATCACGCCGCGCTACGAAGACCCGCTCTCGCGCCTCACGAGCTTCAGCGAAATGCTGCGCCAGCGCGGCTTCACGCCCAGTTCGCGCTGGCTCTCGCGCGAGATCCAGCCGGCGAGCCGCGACGAGGTGATCCAGCTCGGCCTCTCGCCCGCGGCCGCCGTCACGCGTCTGAAGCGTCTGCGTCTCGCGGACGGCATCGTCATGGCCGTCGAGAATTCCACCTTCCCCGCCGCGCTGATTCCCGATCCGAACGCGATCGGCGACTCGCTCTACAGCTTTCTCGAACAGCGCGGACTGGCGATCGTGCGCGCGCTCCAGCATTTCCGCGCCGTGAACGCGAGCGAGGAAATCGCGCAGCAGATGAGCATCGCGCCCAACGAAGCGCTGCTGCTGATCACGCGCGTGGGCTACACCGCCGATCAGCGCGCCATCGAACTCACCGATACCTACTGCCGCAACGACTATTACGACTTCGTCGCGGAGTTGCGCAAGTAAGCGGCGTCCTGCCTGTTTCCTGGGCTCGCCGATAAACCGATTCACGACGTCCAGCGCGGCGCATCGGTGCCGATCGGCACGCAGGGCCGCGCGTAGAACGCGGGCGTGCGTTCGAGCCGTTCGGCGGGCGCCACGGCGCGCACGCGGCCGAACGGCGTGTCCATCTCTTCCATGCAGTCCGCCACGTCGGCCGCGCTCACCTCGGGCGCGTGCTGGCCGTCGTCGAGCGTGCCCATCGTTTGCAGCCAGCGGCCCGTCTGCGCGAGCGAGACGCGCACGTGCCAGCTGCCTCCCTCTTTCGCTCGTCGCGCGAGCGCGGTCATCGCGGCGAACGCGGCGAGATAACCGGTGGCGTGATCGAGCGCCTGACACGGCAACGGACGCGGACTCGCGAACGCCGCCTGTTGCGACGATGAGGACGACGACGACGACAACGACGCCGCCACGCTCTCGCTCCAGACGATGCCGCTCGCCGACTGCACGAGGCTGTCGAAACCGCGCCGCTCGCGCCACGGTCCGCGATGCGAGTACGCGCAGATCGACACGCACACGATCCCGGGCCGCTCGCGCGCCAGCGCTTCGGGCGAGAAACCGTGCGCCGCGAGCGCGCCGGGACGATAACCCTGCACGAACACGTCGGCGTCGCGCACCAGCGCATGCAGTTGCGCGCGCCCCGCTTCGTCGCGCAGATCGAGCGTGGCCGAACGCTTGCCGCGTCCGTTGTCGATCACGAGCGGCGCGATGTTGGGCAGATGCGGACCGTTGATCAGCAAGACGTCGGCGCCGTGATGCGCGAGCGTGCGCCCCGCGACCGGCCCCGCGATGATGCGCGTGAGGTCGAGCACGCGCAGGCCGTCGAGCGGACGCGCGCCCACGGTGCGCAACGCGTCGCGAGCATCGAGGTCCGCGTCGCCGATGCGCTCGATCTCGAACAGCGGCAAGCCCGCCACCGCGCGCGCCTGTTCGTG
>NZ_JAAGPN010000458.1:0-3624 GCF_017104805.1 Paraburkholderia sp. Ac-20347
GCCTGCCGCCGCCCCCGTGGCCACGCCTGCACCCGTTGCTGCGCCCGCTCCCGCGCCCGTCGCCGCCATCGAGGAAGCCAGCCCGCAATCGGCGCTGCAACTGCTCGGCCTGCTGCAGCGTAATGCGCGCTTCGTCGATTTCGTCGAGGAAGACATCGCCGGCTACAACGACGCCGACATCGGCGCGGCCGCGCGTCTCGTCCACGAAGGCTGCCGCGCCACGCTGCGCGAGCACTTCACGATCCGCCCGGTGCGCAGCGAGGCCGAAGGCAGCCGCGTGACCATCGCGGAAGGCTTCGACGCCACCGCCATCCGCCTGACCGGCAACGTGGTCGGCTCCGCGCCGTTCACCGGCACCGTCAGCCATCGCGGCTGGCGCGTCGAAGACGTCAAACTGCCCAAGCTCGTGAAGTCGCACGACGCGAAGGTCATCGCACCGGCCGAGGTGGAACTGTGAGCGATCCGCGTTTTTCGATCGGCGTCGATCTGGGCACGACGCACTGCGCCCTCTCTTACGTCGACCTCGCCGCCAGTGACGGCGAGAAGACCGTGCAGGGCGTGCTGCCCGTCACGCAACTCACCGCGCCGGGCGCGATCGAGTCGCCCGAGCTGCTGCCCTCGTTTCTCTATCTGCCGAACGCGGGCGAGCTCACGCCCGGCGACCTGACGCTGCCGTGGACCGCCTCGCGCGAGTACGCCGTCGGCGAAATGGCGCGCAGCCGTGGCGCGGGCACGCCCATCCGACTCGTGTCGAGCGCGAAGAGCTGGCTCTGCCATCCGGGCGTGGACCGCCGCGCGGCGATCCTGCCGAACGACGCGCCGCCCGAAGTCGCGCGCGTCTCGCCGCTCGAAAGCTCGATCCGCTATCTCACGCATCTGCGTGAAGCCTGGGATCACGCGCATCCGGATGCGCCGTTCGCGCAGCAGGACGTCACCGTCACGATTCCGGCCTCGTTCGATCCGGCCGCGCGCGAGCTGACGGCCGAGGCCGCGCAGGCCGCCGGCTACACCAGCATGACGCTGCTCGAAGAACCGCAGGCCGCGCTCTATAGCTGGATCCAGAAGAGCGGCGGCGCGTGGCGCAAGGACGTGAAGGTCGGCGACATCATCCTCGTCGTGGACGTGGGCGGCGGCACCACCGACCTCTCGCTGATCGCCGTGGTCGAGCGCGAAGGCAATCTCGAACTGCTGCGCGTGGCCGTCGGCGAACACATCCTGCTCGGCGGCGACAACATGGACCTCGCGCTCGCGCACGTGGTCGCACGCAAGCTCGCCCAGCAAGGCACGCAGGCCGATCCGTGGCAGTTGCGCGCGCTCACCTACGCCTGCCGTTCGGCCAAGGAGCAACTGCTTTCCGACGCCAGCCTCGAAGCGGTGCCGCTGGTGGTGCCGAGCCGCGGCTCGAAGCTGATCGGCGGCTCGATCCGCACCGAACTCACGCGCGCCGAACTCACGGCCACGATCCTCGAAGGCTTCTTCCCGCGCGTGGACGCCGCGGCGCGTCCGGTCGTGCGCACCCGCGCCGGCCTCACGCAACTCGGCCTGCCCTACGCGCAGGACGCGGGCGTCACGCGCCATCTCGCGGCCTTCCTTGGCCGCCAGGTCGCGGCGCTCGCGGAAGTCGAAGGCTTCGGCGCGCCCGCCGAGGGCACGAGCTTCCTGCATCCCACCGCCGTGCTGTTCAACGGCGGCGTGTTCAAGTCGTCGCTGCTCGCCGGGCGTGTGCTCGAGATCATCAACGGCTGGCTGTCGGCGGAAGGCGCGGCCCCCGCGCGTCTGCTCGGCGGCGCGGACCTCGACCTCGCGGTCGCGCGCGGCGCGGCCTATTACGGCTATGTGAAGCGCGGCAAGGGCGTGCGCATTCGCGGCGGCACGGCGCGCGCGTACTACGTGGCGATCGAGTCGGCCATGCCCGCGGTGCCGGGCCTCGAACCGCCCATTTCGGCGCTCTGCGTCGCGCCCTTCGGCATGGAAGAAGGCAGCGACGCCGCGTTGCCGCCGCAGGAATTCGGCCTCGTCGTGGGCGAGCCGGTGCAATTCCGCTTCTTCGGCTCGTCGGTGCGCCGTCAGGATCAGGTGGGCACGATGCTCGACTTCTGGTCCCCCGAGGAACTGCAGGAACTCGAATCGATTCAGGCCACGCTGCCCAGCGCGGGCCGAACCGTGGGCGAAGTCGTCGCGGTCAGGCTGCATGCGCGCGTGACCGAAGCGGGCACGCTCGAACTCGAAGCCGTGCCCTCGGGTAGCGACGAGCGCTGGAAAGTCGAGTTCGACGTGCGCGGCGGCGCAAGCGAAGGCGCTGGCCAGGGCGCGAGCTTCTGAGCGCACGCTTGAAGTCCGATCCGCCTGAGAACGCGATGAAGCAATACGTCGTCGGCATCGACCTGGGAACGAGCAACACGGTCGTGGCCTGGGCCGAAGCCGGCGCGAGCGGGGCCGCTGCGGGCAACATCGGCGTGTTCGAGATTGAGCAGCTGACGGGGCTCGGCGAAGTCAGCGCGCAGCCGTTGCTGCCTTCGGCGCGCTATCACCCCGCGCCCGGCGAACTCGCTGCCGACGCGCTGCGTTTGCCGTGGCGCGACGCCAAGGCTTCGTCCGCCACCTCCACGGCCGACACGCCCGCGCCCGTCATCGGCAAGCTCGCGCGCACGCTCGGCGCGCAGGTGCCGGGACGGCTCGTGGCCAGCGCGAAAAGCTGGCTCTCGCACGCCTCGGTCGACCGGCTCGCGCCGATCCTGCCCTGGGGCGCGCCCGACGACGTCGCGAAGGTCTCGCCCGTCGACGCGAGCGCCAGCTATCTCGCGCACGTGCGCGCGGCCTGGCATCATCGTTTTCCGCACGCGCCGCTCGAACATCAGGACGTGGTGCTCACCGTGCCCGCCTCGTTCGACGACGGCGCGCGCGCGCTCACGCTCGAAGCCGCGCGGCGCGCGCAACTGCCCACGCTGCGTCTGCTCGAAGAGCCGCAGGCCGCGTTCTACGACTGGCTGTTCCATCATCGCGACGCGCTGCAAGCCGAACTCGCGCAGACGCGTCTCGTGCTCGTCTGCGACGTGGGCGGCGGCACGACCGACCTCACGCTCATCAAGGTCCATTTCGAGGACGGCGAGCCGCAGCTGACGCGCATCGGCGTGGGCAACCATCTGATGCTGGGCGGCGACAACATGGACCTCGCGCTCGCGCACCTGGCCGAAAGCCGGCTCGCGACGCAGGACGCGCGGCTCTCGGCCGCCAGCCTGTCGCAGCTCGTCGAGCGCTGCCGCGTCGCCAAGGAGCAACTGCTCGGCGACGCCGCGCCCGAGTCGGTCCGCATCACGCTGCTCGGTGCGGGCGCGCGGTTGATCGGCGGCGCGCGCTCGACGCAACTGGGCCGCGACGAGGCCGAGCGCATCGTCGTCGACGGGTTCTTTCCGGCGGTCGGCCCGCGCGATCTGCCGCGCCGCTCGCGTGCGGCGATCGTCGAATTCGGTCTGCCCTATGCGGCCGATGCGGGCATTACGCGTCATATCGCGGCCTTCCTGCAACGCTTCGCCGCGCAGTCGCGCGAGGCGCTGGGTGGGTCCGCCGATCATGCCGATGCCGATTCCGTTTCGAACGGTGACTCCGCCGCCCCGCCGATGCCCG
>NZ_JAAGPN010000459.1:0-3434 GCF_017104805.1 Paraburkholderia sp. Ac-20347
TCGCTCGCGGCCTGCGGCGTGAGCGGCACCGGCTCGCGGCCGCCGCGCTGCGCGGCGCTGGTGTCGCGCGTGAGCGACTGCGGCTGACCGCTCTCGTGCGCCACCACGTCCTTGAGGTTCAGCTTGCCCTGCGCGTCGAGCAGCACGCGTCCGTAGAAGCCCGCGAAGGTCACGCGGCTCGCGTCGACGTCGGTGCCGCGCGCCTCGTCGTAATTCGCCTTGAGGTTCGTGAGCGCGAGCGAGCGCCAGCCCGCGAACGGGTCCGAGGTCGCCTTGTCGAGCATGCGCACGTCCACGAGCGCCGCGTCGCCGCGATAGTTCGCCCGCATCGCCTTGCCCTGCTCGACCGACAACTGCCCCTTCATGTTGAGCAGCGCGCTCGCGATCACCGCGTTCAGCTGGTTGCCGAAATACGGCTCGAACGCGGCGGCATCGAGCCGGTTCGCATCGATCTTCAGCTGCGCTTTCAGCGGCGTGGGATTCACGTTGCCGTCGAGCGCGAGCGTGCCTTTCTTGTTGACGGTCGCCTTCAGCTGGATCGGCAGCGCGTGCTTCATGTCGTCGCTGATCTGCTGGACCTTGAGGTCGAGCGGCGCGATCGAGAGCTTCACGGGGCGCGGCGTGGTGCTGTCGGTGAAGTTGACGGAACCGCCGTTCACGCTCACCGCGTCGATCTTGAAGCGCCACGTCGGGCCTTCCTGCACCGACTTCTGCGCCGCGTGAATCGCCGTGCGCTGCGGCGCAGCTTCATGCGCGCCCGCCAGCTCCATCAGATCGATCTTGCCGTTCTTCAGACGCTCGGCGTTGACGGCCAGACCCGTGGCGTCCACCGAGGCGACCTGCGCCGTGCGCGCCGCCAGATCGACCTGCGTCAGCTGCACGACGCCTTTCGTGAGCGCGAGCGCGGGCGCCTTCGAACCGCGCGCGGCGATCTTCAGGGCGTCGAGCGTCAGCGTGCTCGCGCCGACCGTCACGGCGGCGGGCTGCTTCGCCCAGTCCGCGTTGACGAGCGCATCGAGGCTCAGCTTGCCGTCGACGATCTGCGCGGCCGTGACGTTGTCGATGTACGGCTGCAGCGTCGGCAGCGCGAGCGCGTTGAGCGCGATCTTCGCGTCGGCGCTCTTCGCGGCCATGCCGAAGTTGCCCGAGACCTGCGCCGTGCCGCCGTCGGGCGCGGCGAGCGCGAGCGTGTACGCGGCGGGCTGCTTCGCCGTCGACGAGAAGTTGGCGAGCGTCGCCATGATGTTGTTCAGGTCCAGTTGCACGGGCCGCGCGGCGGCCTCGTCGTGCACGTGCACCGTGCCGCCCGTGAGCGCGAACTGATGAATCGAGAGATCGAGCGGCGGCGCTTTTTCGGCGGGCGCGGCCGGAGTGCTCGCGGTGGCCTGCGCTCCCGACGCCACCGGCGGCGCAGCCGCGACGCCGGCCGACGCGCCGCTCGCCGCGGCAGCGGTCTCGGCCTTCGCGGCGGGCGCGTTGACGAGCTTTTCGAAGCTCAGCACGCCGGCCTTGTCGCGCGCGACCCAGACCGTCGGCGCATCGATCTTGATCTGGTCGAAGCGATAGCTGTTGCTGAACGGTTCAAGCGAATTCGCCGCCACGTGCAGGCTGCGCGCGTTGAGCAGCGGCGCGCCCGCGTTATCGCTGGCATCGATGTCGTTCAGGTCCGTCGTGCCCGACACGCGCAGCGTGGGCTTCTCGCCCGACATCACGAAATCGAGCTTCAGATTGGTCGAGAGCTTGCCGCTCTTCAACGTGACCGGCAGCTTCGACGGCGAATACGTGAGCAGCTTCGGCACGTCGAGATCGGCGAGATGCAGTTCGACTTCCGACTCGCGCGAAACGGCGAACGGCTTGGTCTTGCCGTCAATGGCGAGCGTGCTCGCGCCGTCGATGCGCGCGCGCAGCATCGGCTGCACGAAGATATCGGTCTTGGACGGCAGCGTGGCGATGAACGGAATGCCCAGCGTCCAGCGGTCGATCACGTGCTTCTCGTTGAGCAGGCGGTCGTCGAACGTGATCTGTCCGTTCTCCACGCGGATATTCGAGACGGAGAATTCGGCGGGCTTGCTGCTCGGCTTCTCGGACGGCTTCGAGAACTTGTCGATCAGATCGGAGAAGTTGAAGCGCTGCGCGTCGAGCCGCACGATGGTCGCGCGCGGCGAGTCGAGCCGCACTTCGTCGACGATCGGCGCGAGGCGGAACAGCGACGACCACGACGGCTTCACCACGAGCCGTTCGACGTCGAAGAAGTCGCCCTGACCGCCGCGCTCGCCGATATGCACGCGATCGGCTTCGAGCCGCAGCGTGTACGGATTGAGCCCGATGCGGCCGATCGTGACGGGGCGGTCGAGCTGCTTGCTCAACTGCTGTTCGGCGATGTGGCGGATCAGCGGCGGCGCGGCGAAGAAACCGAGCAGGCCGAACACCACGAGGAAGATCAGGACGCCCGTGAGGATGCGTCGTGTGCGAGGCGCGCGCGCGACGGCGCGTACCGATTGCAGGGAAGTCGTCAGCGATGCTTTGTTGATGCTTGCCATGCTTGCTGGCCAATGACGCGACAGAACGTTGTCGCGGAGTGAAAGACTGGGGCGTTTTGTCGGAAAAGTCCGACAGCCGGAAGTATAGGCCCGATGCCGTTTTGCGCGGCAGTAAAACGCCCGGCGTCATGGGCTTCGCGGCAAGCGCGGGACGGCGCGGCGGCCAATGTGCGCTCGCGGCGACCCGCGTGGTGAGAGGTTTGCTGGCGTCGGCGCGCACGGTGGCGGCGCGCGTCGATCAGGCACGTCAGGCGGACGACATCCGCGCTGACAAAAAAACAGCGGCGCACATCCGGGGAGGATGGCGCCGCTGTTTTATGCGCGTTTCATCGACTCGCCGATGTCACTGGCGCTCGACTGCGGGCGGTTGCCACGAGCCGTCGGTGGCTTGCGGCTTCGGTGCGTACAGACGCAGCACGAGGCGGAAATCGCCCTTCGGCACCGGCACCCAGTTGGCGCCGCCGCGCGGACGCTCGGCGCTCACGTGCACGTCGAGCGAGCCGTCGCGGTTGCGGCGCGCGCCGTTGCGATCGCCGAACGCGACGCGCACCGGGCCGTCGCTGTCGAGCGCGCCGTCGGTCGTGTAGGCCGTGATCGACCAGAAGCCGCGCACCGGCGGCAGCTGCTTCGCGGTGAAGTGGATCACGTAGCGGTTCGCGCCGTTGAGCGCGTGGCCGTCGCTGTCCTGGGCGACGCGCGCGCGCACTTCGTCGAGGCTCGTCGGCAGACCCGGCGAGGTGTAGGCCGCGTAGGCGCGCAGTGCGTAGTCGGGGCCGTAGTTGCCCGCATCGTCGCCGATCCAGAGCCAGCCGTTGCCCGCCAGCAGGTTCGCGGGCGGCGTCGCGACGCGCGCGCGGCCGTCTTCGAAACCGGCCGCCACGAGTGCGGCGTCCT
>NZ_JAAGPN010000460.1:0-3408 GCF_017104805.1 Paraburkholderia sp. Ac-20347
CGCCCGCGTGCTCGCGCGCGTGCATGCCGAGGCGCCCGACGCCCCCACGTGCCTGACGGCCGCCGTGCGCGCGTGTTTCGCGCGCTGCCGCTGGCCGGGCAATCTGCGCCAGCTCGCCAACGTGCTGCGTACGGCCGCGATTCTCGCCGAGGGCGAAGACGCTATCGACATCGTGCATCTGCCCGAGGATCTGCTTGCCGATTGCGAATCCGAGTCTGCGTCCGTATCGGCGCCGGAGTCGGCACAAACATCCGTCCACGCCGATGAATCCGCGCATCGCCGCAACGCGCACGCACAAGACGCTCGCGACGAAAACGGCGACGCACGGCCCGAACGTCTGGCCGACTGGCAAGCGCATCTGATCGACGACGCCCTCTCGCGCCACAGCGGCAACGTGTCCGCCGCGGCGCGCGAACTCGGACTCGCGCGCAACACGGTGTACCGGCACCTGCGGCGGCGCTAGCCGCGCGCGCGGCGATGCCGGCAATCGCGCGCCGCCAGGGTAAGCTTCGCGACAACGCTTTTCCCCCGCGCGACATGGCCTCCGCCCAGGAACTCAAACGCTACCGGCGCAATCTCGCCGACGAACTCGACAGCGCCGCCGTCTACGACACGCTCAGCGCCTGCGAACCGGACACGCAGCGCCGCGCGATCTACGCCGAACTCGCCGCCTCCGAACGCGAACACGCCGATATCTGGCGCAGCAAGCTCACGTCCAACGGCGTGCGGGTGCGCACGCATCGGCGCAGCGCGAAGACGCGGCTGTTGCAGACGCTCACGCGCGCGTTCGGACCGTCGCTCGTGCTGCCGACGGTGGCCGCCGCCGAATACGCCGACCGCGACCGCTACGCACGCGAACCCGGCGCCGAGAAACTCTCCGCGCAGGAGCAGGAACACGCGGCCATCGTGCAGTCGATCGTCGCGAGCAAACGCGCGCGCGGCGCGCGCGGCCGCACGAAGGGCGAGCAGATCGCGGCCGCCGAGTCGTGGCACAAGGGCGCGACGCGCGGCAACGACCTGCGCGCGGCGGTGCTGGGCGCGAACGACGGACTCGTCTCGAACTTCTGCCTGATCATGGGCGTCGCGGGCGCGGGCAGCGCGAGCCGCACGATCCTGCTGACGGGACTCGCCGGCCTCGTGGCGGGCGCGTGCTCGATGGCGCTCGGCGAATGGCTCTCGGTGACGAACGCGCGCGAGCTGGCGCGCACGCAGCTCGCCAGGGAAGCCGACGAACTCGAACACACGCCCGACGCCGAGCGTCACGAACTCGCGCTGATCTACCAGGCCAAGGGCGTGGACGCCGACGAAGCGCGCCGCGTCGCCGCCCAGATCATGCGCGACAAGGACGAAGCGCTCGACACGCTCGCGCGCGAGGAACTCGGCATCGATCCGCAGGAACTGGGCGGCAATCCGTGGTCGGCGGCAGCGGTGTCGTTCTGCCTGTTTTCGCTCGGCGCGGCATTTCCCACGGCGGCGTTTCTGTGGGCGCACGGCACGGCGGCCATCGTGCAGAGCATCGCGCTGAGCGCGCTCGGGCTGGCTGCCGTCGGCGTGTTCACGTCGCTGTTCAATGGGCGCAGCGCGGCGTTTTCCGCGTCGCGGCAAATCGCGATCGGTCTTGCCGCCGCCGCGTTCACGGCGGGCGCGGGGCGTCTGCTCGGAGTATCGATATCATGAGCGCCGATAAAACCAATCGCGGCTTCGCGCAGGAGACCGAAGCATCGACGCCATCGGCACGCGAACCCGAACACGAAGTCACGTCCGTGCCGGCGGTATCGGCCATACCGGTCGTGCGCGTGGAGCCGCTCGGCGCGAGCTTCGAAGCACCGCCCGAACTGACGCTGCTCGAAGCCGCGTCGTTCGCGGGCGTTCGCCTGCCGCGTCTGTGCCGCAACGGCACGTGCCGCACGTGTCTGTGCCGCATCGTCAGCGGCGAGATCCGCTACACGATCGAATGGCCGGGATTGTCGCGCGAAGAGAAGGCGCAGGGCGACGTGCTGACCTGCGTGGCCGTCGCGCTCACCGATCTCGTGCTCAATGTGCCCGACGCCGAAATGGCTTGAATCCGCGCGCTTCGCGGCTTTTGTCAGCCGCGCTGCCATCTTTTAGCCGATTATTCCGATTCATGAAAAAAACCGGCCCGCGATACGAGATCGCGGGCCGGTTTTTTTTACGGGGCGAAAGCGCTTCGCCTGGCGACTTATTGACCGCCGAAGTACACCGATTGCGGACCTTTGCGTGCGGCTTCGGAGATGTAGCCCGCACCGGCCATCGACGTGCTGCTCACGCCGCCGTACGCGCTGTTGCCTTGCGTGACGGGCGCGGCGACCGTGGCGGCGCCAGCGTTCTGGTTACGGCTGGTCTGCTGGAATTCGACGAGCTGCGCGCGCACCTGATCGCGCGTGAGACCCTGCTCCGACTGCGCGAACGCGGCCAGCGGCGCGGCGCAGGCAGTGGCGATGACAACGGCTTGAATGAGCGACTTCATGATGACCTCCGGATTGTTGGAATCGCCCGGCATGTCGCGGCACCAGGGCCGGCATCGAGCGTTGAGTGGATTCTAGGCAAGCGCCAGTTCCGGATATATGGCGAATCAGGCGATTTCCAGTTGCGGATTTCGCAATAATCCTCCGCGCGATGCGAAATGATCTGACACCTAAACAATTCGCGGTATTAAGCAATCGCCGAAATAATCAGACAAATGCGGGGCCGATTGTTGTCGCCAGGAGAACACTGAATTCGTTTGGTAGGTATTTACCCTAGGCTTCCGGTCGCCTACATTGTCGCCATGGGTCAAGGCGTCGCGCCGGCCCGCTAAAAAAGAACCGGAGGTCATCGTTATGAAGTCGCTTCTCAAGGCCGCAGTCATCGCCGCCATCGTCGCCGCCCCGGCGGTTTCGTTCGCCCAGTCGCAACAACCCGTCACGCGCGCTCAAGTCCGCGCCGAACTCGCGCAACTGCGCGCAGCGGGCTACGATCCGAGCGACTGGATGCACTACCCCGAAAACATTCAGGCTGCCGAAGCCAAGATTGCTGCCGAAAAGGCCAACACGGCTTATGGCCCGTCGACCACCGGCACGTCGCAGTCGGGTCAGTAAGTTTTGACGCGCGGTCGCTGACAGGTCAGGCAGCGCACCGCGTCCAGATGTGAATCAGGCCCGCCGCTCAAAAGAGCGGCGGGCCTGATTGTTTTTCGGACGACGTTTCGTAACGGCGGATTGAACGCCGTCACGATCTGGCGAGGCTTCACGAAATTCCCGAGGTCGGCCTCTACATTCACATCGGCTTAACGATGGCCACCGCCTCCGCCGCCATGACCGCCGCCGCCACCGTGGCCGCCTCCGCCCCCGCCGTGACCTCCGCCACCGCCGCCGGGCGGGCCCCATTGACCGCCGTGTCCTCCGGGAC
>NZ_JAAGPN010000461.1:0-3399 GCF_017104805.1 Paraburkholderia sp. Ac-20347
CGGTCGTCGTCGCCGCGCTCGCGCGCGCGGGCAGCCGCGCCCACGTGAGGCGTCCGGAGCGGCACAACTCGTCGAGCAGCATCGGCGTGTAATCGTCGATGCGCGCGGGCAGGATCTCGTCCTCCCACGCGAGCGCCGACGCTTCCCAGCCTTCCAGTTGTTCGAGCATCGCCGCGAGCGCGTCGCGTCCCGAGCCGCGTGCGTCGCGCGCGACGTGCTGCCATTCGAACAGGAAGCGCATGAAATCGTGGCGCTCGACCGGCTCGATTTCGCGGCGCAGCTTGCGCACGGTGTAGCGATGAATGCGCGCGAGCAGGTGACGCTCGCACCATTCCTCGTCGCGTGCGCCCGGCGTGAAGCGGCCGCGCATCACGCTGCCCTCGGCTTCGAGCCGCGTCAGCGCAAGCGCGACCACGCTCGCTTCCAGCGCGAGCGGCCGCGCGATCTGCGCGACCGTCAGCGGCCCGAATCCCGAGAGCCGCGCGCGGATCAACTCGACGAGCGCGGCGTCCTCGGTCCACGCGTCGTCGTAGTCGGGCGGCGGCGTGAGCGGCGGCTCGCAGCGCGCTTGCGGATAGACCGCGCGCACGCACGCAAGACGTTCGATGCTTACCCACAAGGCTTCGTCGCGGCTGTCGTTGTGGACGATCGGCACGCGCGTCGCGCGCCCGGCGGCGGCGAGTCCGGCGAGCCACGTCTGCCAGTCGCGCGCGTTCGGCTCGTTGTCGATTTCGCTCTGTGCGAGCGCGCCGAGCGTGGTGAGCGCGTCGTGCATTTCGTCGGCGCTGCGCGCTTGCGGCCATGCTTCCGCGCGCACGTTCGCGATGGCGTCGGCGTCGAGCGCGCCCAGATCGTCGGCGGATTCGGGATCGCTCCAGCGTCGCGACAGCACGGCCTGCGTGCGGCGCTCCTCGATCGGCGCATCGTCGAGAAAAGCGTAGGGACGCGCGGTGAGGATTTCGGCCGCGAGCGGCGAGGGCGCGGAGAGCTCGCGCGTCACGAGCGCCACGTCGCGCGACTCGATGCGGCGCAGCAGCGCGAGCCACGCGTGCGTGTCCATCGCGTCGTGCAGGCAATCGTCGAGCGTCTGGGCGACGAGCGGATGCGCAGGAATTTCGCGCTCGCCCGCGAGATTTTCGACGCACGCAACCTGATCGGGAAAGACGGCGGCGAGCAGATCCTCGCTGCGCATGCGCTGGATTTGCGGCGGCGTTTTGTGTCCGCCGGTCTGGCGCGGCAGCGCGAGCGCGGTGGTCGCGTTCCAGCGCCAGCGCACGCCGAACAGCGGCGCGTCGAGCAGCGCCTGCACCAGCAGATGCTCGGCGGAATTCGAATGCAGATAGCGCCAGACCTCGTCGAGCGCGAAGCTGTGCGCGCCCGTCAGCGAAAGAATGATGGCGTCCTCGGTCGCGGCGGCCTGCAGTTCGAAATTGAACTGACGACAGAAACGCTTGCGCAGCGCGAGTCCCCAGGCGCGATTCACGCGGCTGCCGAACGGCGCGTGGATCACGAGTTGCGTGCCGCCCGCTTCGTCGAAAAAACGCTCCATCACGAGCGTGTCCTGCGAGGGTAAGACGGTCAGCGCCTGGCGGGCGCGCGCGAGATAGTCGACGATTTGCCGCGCGCTGGCGTCGTCGATACCGGTCGTGTCGATGAGCCAGGCAATCGCGCGCTCGAGGTTCGCCGCGCTGCTTGCCGTCGTTTTCGACGATGATTCGGCATCCGAATGATTTGAGGAATCATCGCCGTCGCTCAAGATCGCCTCGATCTGCGTGCGCAAACGCGAAATCGCGAACGACAGCTCGTCGCTGCGTCCGGGCGCTTCGCCGAGCCAGAACGGAATATTGGGCGGCTGACCCTGCGCGTCCTCCACGCGCACGCGGCCCGCTTCGATGCGCAGAATCCGGTACGACGCATTGCCGAGCTGAAACACATCGCCCGCGAGACTTTCGACCGCGAAATCCTCGTTGACGGTGCCGATCCGCACGCTTTGCGGTTCGAGCAGCACCGCGTAATCGGCGTTATCGGGGATCGTGCCGCCCGAAGTCAGCGCGGCGAGTCGCGCGCCACGCCGCGCGCGCAGCGTCTGGCTCACCACATCGCGATGCAGATACGCGGCGCGCGGCCCGTGACGGCTCGTGTAGCCTTCGGCGAGCATGCGCAGCACGGCGTCGAATTTCTCGCGTTCGAGCGTCGCGAACGGCGCGGCGCGACGCGCGAGCGCATAGAGCGCGTCCTCGTTCCATTCCTCGCAGGCCACCTCGGCCACGATCTGTTGCGAGAGCACGTCGAGCGGCGTGTGCGGCAGCGCGAGCCGGTCGAGTTCGCCGCGCCGCACGCAATCGAGCAGCGCCGCGCATTCGATCAGATCGTCGCGCGAAGTCGGGAAGAGACGGCCCTTCGGCGTGCCGCCGACCTGGTGGCCCGAGCGCCCGACGCGTTGCAGGAAGGCGGCAATCGAGCGCGGCGAGCCGACCTGCACGACGAGATCGACATCGCCGATATCGATGCCCAGTTCGAGCGACGCCGTCGCGACCAGCACGCGCAATTCGCCGCGTTTGAGGCGCTGTTCGGCGTCGAAGCGCTGCTCGCGCGCGAGGCTGCCGTGATGCGCGGCCACGACGTCGTTGCCGAGCCGCTCGGTCAGATGGCGCGCCACGCGTTCGGCCATGCGCCGCGTGTTCACGAACACGAGCGTGGTGCGATGCAGCGCGACCAGCTCGGCCATGCGGTCGTAGACGCGCTCCCAGACGTCGTTGGCCATCACCGCTTCGAGCGGCACGGGCGGCACTTCGAGCGCGAGATCGCGCTCGCGCGCGTGTCCCACGTCGACGATTTCGCAGGCGGGTGCGGTGTGTTCGTGGTCGTCGATATCTTTATCTTGATCGCCGAAGCCGACCAGAAAGCGCGCCACGGTCTCGATCGGTTTTTGCGTCGCCGACAAGCCGATCCGCAGCAGTTTGCGCCCGCACAGCGCGTCGAGCCGTTCGAGGCTCAGCGCGAGATGCGCGCCGCGCTTGTTGCCCGCGAGCGCATGAATTTCGTCGACGATTACGCTGCGCGCGCTCGTCAGCATGCGTCGGCCCGATTCGGAACCGAGCAGCACGTAGAGCGATTCGGGCGTCGTCACGAGGATGTGCGGCGGGCGTTTGCGCAGCGCGGCGCGTTCGGGCTGCGGCGTGTCGCCGGTGCGCACGGCGGTGCGGATCTCGACCGGCGGCAAATTCAGGCGCGCGAGTTCCTCGCCGATGCCCGCGAGCGGCTGCTCCAGATTCAGGCGGATGTCGTTCGAGAGCGCCTTGAGCGGCGAGACGTAGAGGACGAGCGTCGCGTCGGGCAGCGCGCCGCCGTTCGCGAGGCCTTCGCGCACGAGTTCGTCGAGCGCGGCGAGAAAGGCGG
>NZ_JAAGPN010000044.1:0-45757 GCF_017104805.1 Paraburkholderia sp. Ac-20347
GACCGTGTCCAACGTGCTGCGCGGACGCGGCCGCGTGGGCGAGGCCACGCGCGAACGCGTGCTGGCGGCGATCGCGGCGCTCGGCTACCGTCCGCATCTGCCCGCGCGTGCGCTCGCGGAGGGACGCGCGCCCACGATGGCGCTGATGGTGCCGAGCATCGCCAATCCGTTTTATCCCGAGTTCGCGCTCGCGGTGGAAAATGCGCTGCGCAATACCGGGCAATTCCTCATCATCTGCAATACCGACGGCGATCCGGTGACGGGCCGCGCGTATCTGGAGCAGATCGCGGGCACGCTCTCTGAAGGCGTGCTCGTGACCAATGCGAACCTCGATTTCGACGATCTGCGCCGCACCGAATCGCGCGGCGCGCCGGTCGTGCTGTGCATGTGGGAACGTCCGCTCGAACCGCCGGGCCTGCCGTGCGTGGCCGTCGATTTCCGGCTCGCGGGCGAACTCGCGGCGCGACATCTGATCGAGCTGGGGCATCGGCGCGTGGGCGCGATCGTCGGCAGCAAGGCGACGGGCATTCATGCGGCGCGCTACGAAGGTTTTCTCGATGCGATGCGCGCGGCGGGGCTCGACGGCGCGGCCGCGCCGACCATCTTCACGCCCGACACCACGCAGGGCGGCTACGCGGCGGCGCGCGAACTGCTCGGCCGCCACCCCGATCTCACCGCGCTGTTCACGACCAACGATCTGCCCGCGCTGGGCGCGATGCAGGCCGCCGCCGATCTGGGCTTCGACGTGCCGCGTCAGTTGTCGGTGGTCGGCATCACCGACATTCAGCTGGCAAGCGAATCGCGGCCCGCGCTGAGCACGGTCGCGGTGCCCACGGCGGAAGCGGCGGGGCTGGCGGTGAAGCTGCTGCGCGAGCTGATCGCGCGAACGGGGCGAGCGGCGAAAGAGCGCAAGGCGCCGCGCGAGGCGACGGTGTGCGTGACCTCGGCGCCGCGGCTCGTGGTGCGGGCCTCGACGGCGCGCGCGCCTACGGCTTGAGGAGCGTCATGCGCTCGATCTGGCGCACGACTTCGTCGCGCAGTTCGGGCGACATGTCCTGATAGCCGAGCAGGTCGGAGATCCACAGACCGTCCGCCGCGAGACGGCAGATCATGAGACGCGCGGCCTGATCGAGCGGCAGCGGATCGGGCCGCGTCCACTTGCGCATCGGCGCGGAATAGCGCTCGCGAATCTCGGGGTCCGTCATCATCGCGGCGACCAGCACGCGCAGCACGTTGGTGCTGGCGGCCGGACTCGTTTCGTTGATGGTGGTGTGCAGATAGGCGCGCGACGCTGCGCCGCGCGCATCCTTGCGGTCGGCGGCGAGGCGCGTTTCCATCTGATCCTCGAAACGTTCGAGCGTCTGCTCGAACAAGGCGTCGAGGAGTCCTTGCTTGTTGACGAAGTGATATTGCAACGCGCCCTTGGTCACACCGGCGCGCTCCGCGACGGCTTCGAGCGTGACGGCCTGCACGCCGTGATCGGTGGCGATATCGGACGCGGCCTGCAGCAATTGCGCACGCACCTGCGCCGGGGCCTTCTTGCGACGCGTGCCGGAAGCGGGGGCCTCGGATTTCGTGGCGGGCTTTGATGCGGGCTTCGGAGCGGTTTTCCGGGCGGAGTCCGCTGTGGATTTCGCCGTGGATTTCGCGGCGCTTTGTCCAGGGGTTTTGGGCGCCGGCGTCTTGCGGGTGGCGCGCGGCTTCGTAGCGCTTTCGGCGCGTCCGGCAGCGCGCGCCGGTGCGTTGACGTTGAGATTCTTCATGGTTCGATCTTACCATTGCCGACGGCGGCGCAAAACATTCCGTACGGATGGTATTATTCGCGCCATGAAAAAATCCGACCTGCCATTCGCGGCGCTGCTCGACGCCGCCATCGTGCGCGGACGCGACGCGCTCGCGCGCCGCCAGGCGCCCGACGGAAGCTGGTGCTTCGAGCTGGAATCCGACGCCACGATCACCGCCGAATACATCCTCATGATGCATTTCATGGGCAAGATCGACACCGTGCGCCAGGAGAAAATGGCGCGCTATCTGCGTGCGATCCAGCGTCTCGAAACGCATGGCGCGTGGGATCTCTACGTCGACGGCGCACCCGACGTTTCGGCCAGCGTAAAGGCTTATTTCGCACTGAAAGCCGCCGGCGACGCGCCCGACGCGCCGCACATGAAGCGCGCGCGCGACGCCATTCTCAAGCTCGGCGGCGCGGCGAAGTCGAACGTCTTCACGCGCATCCTGCTCGCCACCTTCGGCCAGGTGCCGTGGCGCGCCACGCCGTTCATGCCGATCGAGTTCGTGTTGTTCCCGAAGTGGGTGCCGATCTCGATGTACAAGGTCGCGTACTGGGCGCGCACGACCATGGTGCCGCTGCTCGTGCTCTGTTCGCTGAAGGCGCGCGCGCGCAATCCGCACGCGGTCTCGATCGCCGAACTGTTCGTCACGCCGCCGGACGAGGAGCGCGACTACTTTCCGCCCGGCAAGGGCGTGCGCAAGCTGTTTCTCGCGCTCGACCGCACGATACGCCATATCGAACCGCTGATTCCGGGCGCGCTGCGCAAGCGCGCGATTCGTCACGCCGAAGCGTGGTGCGCCGAACGCATGAACGGCGAAGACGGCATGGGCGGCATCTTTCCGCCGATCGTCTACAGCTACCAGATGATGGACGTGCTCGGCTATCCCGAGGACCATGCGCTGCGCCGCGACTGCGAAAACGCACTCGAAAAATTGCTGATCGAGCGCCCGGACGGCAGCGTGTATTGCCAGCCGTGTCTCTCGCCGGTCTGGGATACCGCGTGGAGCACGATGGCGCTGGAGCAGGCGCTCGCGGTGCCTGCGGAAGAAGCCGTCGAAGCGTCGGAATCGACGGGCGAAACGCGCGCGGCCTCCACGCCGGTCGCGCTGCTCGACCAGCAGATCGCGCGCGCTTACGACTGGCTCGCCGAGCGTCAGGTCGACGACCTCAAGGGCGACTGGATCGAGAACGTGCAACCCGACGTTCCGCCCGGCGGCTGGGCGTTCCAGTACGAGAATCCGTACTATCCGGATATCGACGACAGTGCCGTGGTGGCGGCCATGCTGCATCGTCGCGGTCGTGCCGAAGCGCGTAAGACGGGACGCGATCCGTACGCGGCGCGCGTGTCGCTCGCGCTCGACTGGATGCGCGGTCTGCAGTCGCGCAACGGCGGCTTCGCGGCCTTCGACGCCGATTGCGACCGCCTGTATCTGAACGCGATTCCGTTCGCCGATCACGGCGCGCTGCTCGATCCGCCGACCGAAGACGTGTCGGGCCGCGTGCTGCTGTGTTTCGGCGTGACGGGCCGCGAAGAGGAGCGCGCCTCGCTCGCGCGTTGCATCGACTACATCAAGACGACGCAGCGCGAGGACGGCAGCTGGTGGGGCCGCTGGGGCACGAACTACATTTACGGTACGTGGAGCGTGCTGGCGGGTCTCGCGCTCGCGGGCCAGGATCCGCGCCAGCCGTATATCGCGCGCGCGCTGTCATGGCTCAAGGCGCGTCAGCATGCGGACGGCGGCTGGGGCGAAACCAACGACAGCTATATCGACGCGAAACTCGCGGGCACGAATGGCGGCGAAAGCGCGTCGAATTTCACGGCGTGGGCGTTGCTCGCGCAAATGGCATTCGGCGACTACGAGTCGGAGTCGGTGCAGCGCGGTATTGCGTATCTGCTGTCGGTGCAGGACAGCGACGGTTTCTGGTGGCATCGCTCGCATAACGCGCCGGGTTTCCCGCGCATTTATTACCTGAAGTATCACGGCTATACCGCGTATTTCCCGCTCTGGGCGCTGGCGCGTTATCGCCGTCTCGTGGAAGCGGGGCGCGCGAAAACCGCGTGATTTCAGCAGCCAGAAAACGCCACTCGAACGAGTGGCGTTTTTTTTCGTGTAATCCGTCTGGAAGCGGAATCGAATTATTTAATATCGAATATTCGAATTGCCTTTCGCGACCTTCAATTATCCTTTTGAAAGAATGAATTCGTCTGCAGAATAGCCCTGAAAAAAGCCTCTAAAACAGCCTAATTGTTCGCCGCGAAATGTCGTTATAGCGCTGGAATGCGCCGACTTCCGGTGCATCGTTGCCGGACAAGGGCGAGGACATGAACGGTTTGCTGCAGACGGTACGTTTCAAGATCATCGCGGCGATGGCCACCTGCGTGGTCATCATCGCGCTCATCGGTGCTTATAGCGCCCTGACCATTTCGCGTCTCAATCAGACTGTACTCGACGAATATTCCGGCACGGTCGTGCCAATTCGCGATCTGGGCGATGTGCGTTCGGCGGCCATCGAGGCGCGCCTGCAACTCACGCGCATTCCGCTGCGCCGCGATGCGGAGCAGACGCGCACGTCCGCCGAAGCCGTCGATCGCGATCTCACGCAAATGGCGAAAGCCTGGGGCGATTATTATCCGTCGCGTGTGAGCGGCGACGCCGAGCGCGCCATCGCCGACAAGATCGACGCGGCCATGGCGCCGTTCCGCGATACGGCCAATCAGAGCCTGCAGCGCTACAACGCGGGCGACTACGACGGCGGCCTGCAGATCGAAACGGCGCAGAAGGCGCAGGTGCAGGGTCTGCTCGACAACCTGGACAGCGACATCGCGATGAACGACGACGAGGCGAAAGACTTCGCCGCGCGCGCGGACAGCCACGCACATACGGCGCTGCTGGTGGCGGTCGTGCTGGTGATCGCGGGGCTCGCGGTGGCGGCGAGCGCCTCGGTGTTCCTGCTGCGCGTCATTATGCGTCCGCTCAACGGCGCGATTGCGGTGGCCAACACGATTGCGGGCGGTCGCCTCGAAAGCGAGATCGACGCGAGCGTGGGCGGCGAATTCGGCGAACTGCTCGGCGCACTCAAGCGCATGGACGGCCAGCTCGCGGGCATCGTGCGCGGCATTCAGGATTCGACGGAATCGGTGGCGCTGGCGGCGCGCGAAATCGCCGCGGGCAATCTGGATCTTTCGGCGCGGACCGAGGAACAGGCCGCGTCGCTCGAAGAGACGGCCGCGAGCATGACCGAAATTACCGAAACCGTGAAGCAGAACGCCGACAACGCGCGCCAGGCGAACGGCCTCGCGAGCAACGCGAACGACCTCGCGCACGGCGGCGACACGGTCGTGCAGGAAATGGTCGGCACGATTCAGGAGATCAGCGGCAGCTCGCACAAGATTTCGGAGATCACGGGCGTGATCGAAGGCATCGCGTTCCAGACGAATATTCTCGCGCTCAACGCGGCCGTCGAGGCGGCGCGCGCGGGCGAGCAGGGCCGCGGCTTCGCGGTCGTCGCGAGCGAAGTGCGCAGCCTCGCGCAGCGCTCGGCCACGGCGGCGCGCGAAATCAAGGAGCTGATCACGTCGTCGGTGACGATGATCGAGGGCGGCGCGCAGCAGGCGGGCCGTGTCAGCGACACGATGGGCCAGGTGCGCGACGCAATCCGCCGCGTGTCCGATATCGTCGCCGAGATTTCGGCGGCGTCCGAGGAGCAGAGCCGCGGCATCGAACAGGTCAATCAGGCCGTCACGCAGATGGACGAGGTGACCCAGCAGAACGCCGCGCTGGTGGAAGAAGCCGCCGCGTCCGCGCAATCGCTCGAACAGCAGGCGGCCACGCTCAAGCAGGCCGTTTCGGTGTTCCGTTTCGCGGAAGGCGGCCAGCGCGCGCACACGGCGCCGGTCCGCGCGGGCCACGGCATGTCCGGCCAGCCGAGCTTCGGCTGAATTTCGGCTGAATTTCGGCTGAATTCGGGCCGCACCAAAGCGCGTGCGCCGTGCGCGCCGGATCGGCTTGAGCGATCCGGCGCGATTTCTCGCGGCGGGCGAACGCGCCGCCGTGTTCAAGCTTCGCGGCGCGCTGCCGATATCCCGCATAGAGGGTCGTGCAGAGCGGGGGCCGCGGTTCAGGCATCCGGCGAGCGCCAGACGATACGACGCAGAAACGACGCAGAACCGACGCAATTCCTTAGATAAATTCCATGAAGACGATCCAGCCAGGCGTCGACGAACGCACCACGCTCACCAGCAACAACCGCTTAGAACTCCTGCTGTTTCGCCTCGGCGAAGCACGTCCGGGCGCCGGGCGCGGACTCTACGGCATCAACGTGTTCAAGATCCGCGAAATCGTGACGATGCCGGAAGTCACGCCGATCGCCGGTTCGCCCGCGCATCTGGTGGGCGCGGTCGACATTCGCGGCCAGATCATTCCGGTGATCGACATTGCGTCGCTGATCGGTTCGGCGTCGGACAAGCCGCCCGCGATTCTGCTCATCACCGAATTCTCGCGCGGCACCCAGGCGTTCGCGGTGGAAGAGGTCGAGGACATCATCCGCCTCGAATGGAAGGACGTGCTGAGCGCCGAATCGAGCGGCACCTCGGGCTACGTGACCGGGATCGCGCGCATCGATGCGGGCAACGGACAGACGCGTCTCGCGCAGGTGCTCGACGTCGAGCAGGTGATGCGCGACGTGTTCCCTGAACAGCACGAAGACGTGAAGCCCGAAGCGGTGGGCGACGCGCTGCGCACGGCGGGCGGCCGCATTCTCGCCGCCGACGATTCGGGCTTCGCGCGCGCGCTGATCGGTCAGGCGCTCACAGCGCTCGAAGCGCCGCACGTGATCGCGTCGAACGGCGAAATGGCGTGGCAGATGCTGCTGAAGATCGCGGACGAAGCCGCGCAGGAGAAGGTGCCGGTGCGCGAGAAGGTATCGCTCGTGATCACCGATCTGGAAATGCCCGAGATGGACGGCTTCATGCTCACGCGCAAGATCAAGGCCGACGATCGCCTCAAGCATATTCCGGTGATCATCCACTCGTCGCTCACGGGCGCGGCGAACGAAGCGCACGCGCGCAACGCGGGCGCGAACGGCTACATCACGAAGTTCGCCCCGGCCGAATTGTCCGCGGCGATCCGCAAGGCGCTTGCCGCGTGAACGCGGAACAGGCCTCGCTGCAACGAACCCCCTGTAACACATAACAACGCTTCTCTCTGGTTCCGGGCGCCGACGACAAAGCCCCGGAACCGCTCCGTGCCGACCTTCGGGTCGGCTTTTTTTTTGCGTTGTGCGGAGCGGGAGGATGGTGCGTTAGAGCGCGTGTTGCACCGTGCGCGCCGAGTCGGTGATGTCCTGGCCGAAGCCGGCAATCGTATTGCAGGCCGAAAGGCCGAGCGTCGTGGCGGCGACCAGAAGAGTCGCCAGAATGCGAATGTACATATAAACCCCGCGTGGTAATCGAACGCCGGCCGTGCGCTTTATTGCGTTCTGTGAACCGGCGTGAACGGGAGTTTATCAGCACTCGATGCGCGCGCACCTTACATTAACTTGCGGGTCGCGCGCGCGAGGTCTGGAATCAGTGCACGCGATCCGCGTGGGCATTCACGTCGATGGCCGGCACGGCATTCGCATCGTCGCGCGAGGCCGAGTGTGTGCGCCCGGTGCTCGCGGTGCGCTTCGCGCGCCAGCGTGCATAAGCAGCCGTCATCAACGGCGCGAGCAGCGACGTGACGATCGTCGAGGCCGCGATTTGAGGCGTCGCCACGGAAACGAGCGCGCCGAGTCGCGGATCGACGGCGGCGATCGCGGTCGGCGTGGCCACCGCGTTGCCGGCCGTGGTCGAGGCCGCCATGCCGCCGACGCCCGAGCCGCCCATCAGGCGCGACGCCAGCACGTTGAACACCGCGCCTGCCGCGAGCGTGATCAGGCCGAGCACGATGCCGGACAGACCCGCGCCGAGAATCGCATGCAGATTGATCTGCGCGCCGAGCCCGAACGCGAAAAACGGAATCAGCAGATCGCCGCCCGACTTGAGGAATTTGCGCATGTCGGCGTCGAGATTGCCGAGCACCATGCCGATGACGATCGGCAGGATCGTCGCCACGAGATCGAGCACGGGAATCTTCGCGAGACCGGATAGCCCGAGCGCGACCATCGTGATGAACGGGCCTTCGAGGATCGACAGCACCGCGAGCGCGCCGCGATCCATTTCGTCGCCGAATTGCCGCGTCAGTGCGGCGTAGAGTCCCATGTTCGCATTGGTGACGGCCGCGATGATCGCCATGCCGGACAAACCGAGAAACCCTTGCGCGCCAAAGAATTTGCTGACCACGAGCCCGATCAGCACGCCGCTGACGAGTTTCGCAATCGTGATCGCCGCGCCGTTTCGCAAGGCGCGCGGCGCGGTGCGAAACTGAATTTCGGCGCCCATGCAGACGAAGAACACCGCGAGAATCGGCAGCGCGCCATGCGCGAGCTGCGTCGAGAAACTGCCGATGCCGAGCACGCGCGGCGCGAACGTATTGAGTACGCTGCCCCAGAGCAGAGGGATGACCATCATCCCTCCAGGAAAGCGTTCGATGGCCTGTTTGATTTTCACCTTGAGTCTCCTGCTTATTCTGGCGCGCACGCATGCGGGCGTGCGGCCGGTTTTCATTCTTCAAAGGTCATGCGAGGCGAGGGCGCGGCAGGCAGCGAAGCGCACGGCATGCCGCGCGCGGCGTTACATCTGCGCGCCGATCATCCACGGCACGAATTCCTCGTTGCCGATACCGAGCGCTTCGCTCTTGCTCTTGCCGCCCGACGCCACCTCGACGATCATGCGGAAAATCTCTTCGCCCTTTTGCTCGACGCTCGCGGTGCCGTCCATGATGTCGCCGCAATTGATGTCCATGTCGTCGGCCATGCGGCGGTACATCGGCGAATTGGTCGCGAGCTTGATCGACGGCGCGGGCTTGGCGCCGAAGCACGAACCGCGTCCCGTCGTGAAGACCACGAGATTCGCCCCGCTGGCGATCTGGCCGGTCGCGCCCATCGGGTCGTAGCCCGGCGCATCCATGAAGACGAGGCCGTGCGTATCGACCGGTTCGGCGTAGCGATACACGCCCATCAGCGGCGAGGAACCGCTTTTGGCCACCGCGCCCAGCGACTTTTCGAGGATCGTCGTGAGACCGCCGGCCTTGTTGCCGGGCGTCGGATTATTGTCGATGCTGCCTTTCTCGCGTTCCGCGTAGGCTTCCCACCAGTGAATGCGCTCGACGATTTTTTCGCCGACTTCCTGGCTGATCGCGCGGCGCGTCAACAGATGTTCCGCACCGTAAATCTCGGGCGTTTCGGAGAGAATCGCGGTGCCGCCGTGACGCACGAGCAGATCGACAGCCGCGCCCAGCGCCGGGTTCGCCGTGATGCCCGAATAACCATCGGAGCCACCGCATTGCAGCGCGATATTGATGTGCGAAACCGGCAGCGGCTCGCGCACCGATTGATTCGCGATCGGCAGCATGGTTTTGACGGCGGCGATCGCGGCGTCCACGGTCTTTTGCGTGCCGCCTTCTTCCTGCATCACGAGCGGCACGAGCAGCGGGCCGGGCTCGACGCCCTCGGCGATAAACATCGCGCCCATCTGATTCGCTTCGCAACCGAGACCGATGATAACCACGCCCGCGAAATTCGGGTGCTTCACATAGCCGCCGATCGTGCGACGCAGTTGCGCGATGCCTTCGCCATGATGGTCGATGCAGCAGCCGAAGCTGTGCGTGATCGGCACGATGCCGTCGACGTTCGGATACGCATCGAGCGCGCCCGGCGCGCTGAAGTGCTGCGAAACCAGCTTCGTGACGGTCGCCGAGCAGTTGACCGTGCTGATCACGCCGATATAGTTGCGCGTGGCCACGCGGCCGTCGGCGCGGCGAAAGCCGTTGAAGGTCAGCGGCGCGCTCGCGGGCTCGACGGTCTTGAGGTCTTCGCCGAAAGCGTAATCGCGGTCGAATTCGCCGATCGAGAGATTGTGGACATGCACGTGGTCGCCGACGCGAATCGGCTGCGTGGCGAAGCCGATGATCTGGCCGTAGCGGCGCACCGGCGCGCCTTGCGCGACGTCGCGGCAGGCGACCTTGTGGGCGGCGGGAATGTCGGCGGCGCAAACAATATCGTCGAAATCGGCGAGAATCGTACCGGCGGCGAGTGCGCCGCGTGCGATCAGCACGTCGTCGAGGTCGTGCAGTTTGATGGCGAGCGTAGCCTGGCTCATGGTGCCTCCTGATTGTGGGGTCGGGGTGCCGGGCGTGGCTCGTCGTAGTGGCTCGCGAGCGTTGGCGACCGGCGTGAGCACATGATCGGGCGGGCGGGAGACAGGCGCAAATTGGTCAGGCCACTTCGGAGACCACGGCGTCACGCGGCATTTTTCCGCGCCATTCAGGCATAGCGAACAGAGAGTCGAAGGTGGAAAGTCGTTCGAAAAACACAGGCGCGCTGGCCCAGACGGTCCGGCGCATCGAGACAGGTATTCAGGAAGGACGCTGGCAGGCCGATGAGCGCCTGCCTTCCGAGCGCGCGCTCGCGGAGTCGTATGGCGTCTCGCGGGCGACGGTGCGTGAGGCAATTGGCCGCCTCGCGAGCAAAGGCGTGCTCGAAACGCGGCGCGGCAGCGGCGTCTATCTGCTGCGTGCGAAACCCACGGGGCTCGCGGCGCCGTGGCTGCAATTGATCGCGGATACGCCGCCCTTGCGTTCGGAAACGCTCGAATTCCGCCTGGTATTCGAATGCGCGGCGGCGCGCTTTGCGGCGCTACGCTCGTCCGCGCATGAACTCGAACGCTTCGAGACCATACTCGAACGCATGCGCGACGCGGTGACTCATGCCGACGTGGACGCCGAAGCGGCCACCGACGGCGAATTCCACACGGCGCTCACCGCGGCCTCGCACAATCGTCTTCTCGATCAGTTTTACGCGAGCGTCATCGCGATGCTGCGCGATCATATTGCGAGCAATACCTACGACGCGACGGTCAATAACGCCAACGCGGCGATGCAGGCGCGCAATCGCCTCGATCAGCACGAATCGATTTATCACGCCATTCGCGACCGCAATCCCGACGCGGCGCAGCAGGCGATGTACGTGCACATCGATTACGTGGGCAAACAGTTCAACGTCTGAGCGGCGCTGAAGCGGCATATTGGCAGTTATTACCGGTAATTCACGAGATTGATCACGTCGTTGAGGAACCACGGGGGGCTTTATTAACTATTGCGGTGGGTTGGCTCAAGCCTTTGATCCCTAGGGTTTTTGGCTGTTTTTTTTGGGGGAGGCGCATTGTGCCATCCGCAGCGGCACTCGTCCTTTCGCGTCGCGATAACGTTAGATCATCTGCCTTAGTTCGGCCATGAGCCGCCGGTCGAGATCGTCCTCCAGTTTGAATAGCCAAGGTCTCGCCCGCGCTCCCTCAATGGCTGGTTTCCGGCGAGCAAATTGCTTGTGGGGTGCTGCCTCAACCCGGCCATAAATCGCCGTTCACATACGCCTCCAGTGGGCCGCTCTGGCGTCAGCTTTGCCGTGTAACCAGCCATCCGATTCTCGACGGAGAGCCGCTATCGAGAGAGCACAGACTAGGACGGCCGCCGTGAGGCTGGAGCGCGATACCAATGGCGTCAACAATGCGCCACATTGCTGACGAAGAATCCTATCTGCGCAATTGTCGACTCACCGCTAATCTGTCATCTGAACGCTTTGGACTTCACTGTTCCTGAGGCCGAATGGCTTGCTCACGTTCGGCAAAGTCGTTGATTGACGCCTTCCCGGCGACCCGTGAGTTGAGCACATCGGTCATGGTTCGCTCGAAGGCGTCGACAACCTTGGTCGGCGTTTCGGCAAGAGTGTGTTCGAACAACAGCGCGTCGTGCATGGGCAAGACCACAGTCACGTCACCGATGGAAGCGACCGCCAACAGCGCCCGCTTAAATATCAGGGATGCCGTTCCTTGGACTACTTGGCTGACGGCCGAACGCTGTTCTTTGCCTGTGAGCGGCCCCCCGCTGGCCCGTCGGTAGTGGTTACCGAAGAATGTGGATACGCGACCGGAGCTCTGAAACTCGGCCCATACGGATTTTTTCCAATCCTCATAGCGCTGAAATAGCCGGAATGCCTCCTTCGCCTTCTGTCGGTCTACTCCGAGCGAGGAGGCCGCGTCGACTAGAGCCTGCCGATTCATTCCGTAGGCGTAGGAAAGGAACAGTTGTTTGGCGGCCTTCCGGTTGTCGACGAGACCCAAACGCGTGTTCGCAAAGAGATCGTACATATCGCCTGCAGCGTACAGTCGCTTAAGCTCCTCGTCGCCGGAGAGGGCCGCCATTATGCCGACCTCGAACTGATCAAAGTCGACGTAGCTAAGTTGGGCACCAGCGCGCGCGCGGATGATAGAGCGGTACCGTTTCGGGATATTCTGGAGACTGGGGCTGCGCAATTGGACGCGCGACGTGCGCGAGCCGAACACATCCACTACTGGTCGAGTGCTGTTGGTGTTCAACGTCAGAGAGCCGAGTACGCGCCGCGCCGTCTCGAGAGCAAGGAGTGCCTTGGTGTCCCCGCCGAAGTCGCGATCGTGTGGCACGAAGTCGAGAAGGTAATCGACCGAGACTTCGTCCAGTTCAAAGCCTTCCAAGAGCAACTTATTCTCGATGGCGCGCCTGCTCGGCGTCTCGAGTGGCATGTCGTGCTTCGCGGAATAGTTCTTGAGCATCAGGAAGTAGTCGTGCTCTGCCTGTGACCGCTTTTCCGAGAGTCCGGCTGCGTCGATTGAGATCCCGGCTGACATAGAAAGCTGCAGCAAACGGTATGCGGGCACCTCGACGGCGAAAAAACGCTCAAGCTCGCTGTCAGTAGATGCTTGCATGCAGAGGTCGAGATACATCGCCTCGATCGCCATCGCGGCCTTGGCCGCGATGCCCACATCGAGTGCTGCGCCCTTGTTGATCATCTTCTGATAAGCGTCGCAGACTTCCTTTTCCGCCCCGTATTGCTCCAAGTGTGTCGTCACGTCGCGCTTCTCTCGGAGGAGTCGGTCCTCGGGAACACCGCTGATAGAGATGCGGAATTCGTCAACGTCAACGATTGCGCCAGGCAGACTCCTCGTCTTGTCGAATAGCGCGTCCCGAATCATCCAGAAGTCGTGGCATACCACGATTCCCTCGAACCCCACGATGCTTGCAGCGTCGGTTTCCTTGACGTGGCCATCTTGGAACCAGTAAAAGGTGTCAGCGCCCCTGCCGGTGAAGTCCTTCACGAAGAGCATCAGTCTGAACGCTAGGTCAATCATAGCCGCTGACCTCGTTGACAAGGTTCAGGAGATCCGTGCTCTCGCGTACAGCGAACGGCAGGCCGTCCTTGTTGCAGTGACGCTCGGCTCTGCGGCTAGTTTCCTGCAGAGAGGTCGGCACATGGCCATGGAGGGGGCGCAACGCCTCTTTGTCAAGCACTGAGGAGGCGATCAGGAGGTAGCGGGCGTTCTGGTAAGGCAGGGTGCTGAACTCTCTAACGCATCTCTCGATGAGAGCCCGTTCTTCCACGCAGCGGAGCCAGATAAAGATTGCCGCCGCCTCCCCGGACTTCACGTCCTCCCGCAACTTACGGTCGGCCAGTGCCACTAGCTCGTCGGATCGGTGCCTCCGCACCGCGAGCAGCATCCAGATATTGTAGTTCTGCCAGTCGTGAATGGCCCCGTGTTCTTCAAGCAGGAACGCCTCTAACGCTGGCAGGCAGCGACCGTCGCGGTCTAGGGTGGCTATCAGCCGACAGTATTGGTCGGTTGAGACCGCGTGCTCGGACAACGAGCGCGATAGGGTGTTGAGGAGGTTGATTGACAGTGCTTCGCCTACGTCGAAGAGGCCGGACTCGACGATCTTCGCCACACGGTTCACTGCGAAGCGGAAGGTCCGCGTCTGCGAGTCTCCGGCTTCGATGCATCGGCTTAGAATGTCGAAGATATAAGTCACCGACTTAGTCACGATGCGCCGACTCCGGGACTGCCACATCTGGTTGATTGCGATCGTGGAGCTATCCTGTGAGGGGAAGTACTCCGCGATTTTCTCGCTCGGAACATCCGGGGCGAGAATCTCAGTCTTGTTTGCGTTGATGTTGAGACCAACTGTTCGCAGCTGTCTGATCAGATCCTGCAGCGCGCGGCGAGCGTGGAGCTCGGAGTCTGCGATGATACGAATATCGTCCACGTAGCGGTAGTAGTCGTAGCCCCTCCTCGTCATCTCTCTGTCCACGGACGACAGCAGAATGTTAGACAAGAAGGACGAGGCGTCGCGGTTCTGCGGGAGGCCGTGGTCCTGGCTGAACGTCCATTGCGTGAGTAGTCGGTCGAGAGTGGCGATCGCGTTACGGATCTGCAGTTTCTCAGGACCGGTTGCGGCGAGGTCGGGGACCGCGTTCTCGAGCGCGTCTACGATTTGCGCGCGCGACACGTTCTCAAAGAAATTGCTCAGATCGGTGACCAGCAGATGGCGCCCTGATCTGCGGAAGGTCAGCGTCACTCCCTCAAAAGTGAACCAGCGGTCAATCTTGTTTTTGAAAAGGTATTTCGCGTCCAAGGGGGCCGGGTCGTACCGGTAGCTCAGCACTCGATGGCCGAGGAGAGGGTCGTAGAACGGGATTAGGAAGCTGCAGATCGCCTGGTAGACGAAGCGATCGAAGAAGTCGGTCTCCAGCCCGTAACGCTCCCCGTATCCTTTCTTCGGTATGTTGCGGACGACGCTGCGAGTGCCTCGATACACGCCGTTCCATTCCTGCAGAAGCGAGATAATGATCCGCTTCGCCTCGGCTGGATGCTTGAAGAGGTCGTCGTACTGCAGACAATCGAAATACCAGTCGTCCCGCATATCCTGGCGGAGATGCTTCAGCACAAGGTCAAACTGCACTGGAAATCCGAGCGCTTGGCCGTTCAGCCAGAAAGCGGGATTGTTTATATAGTCAGCCTCGTCAATGCTTTCCATTCCCGAGTGTATCCTCAGTTTCACTGGGTTGAGCCCCAAACTATGGTATTTGTTTATGGCATATCGACAAAATCGTCAGCAACGGCCGTGCGATGCGACAATCCGTATTACGCACCATCGAGCGGAAGAGCCACCCTCCACGCGACCAAGGTGTCGCCGTTCCGCGAGACTTTGCTGCACTGTTCAAGCTACGGCGTGCCTGAAATCTTGCGACCACCGCATCTTCATAGGCGATACCGCATCCTTCCTGCCCGAATGCAACGCGTTGTAATTCTAGATGTAGGTCATCCATAGAAACAAGCGCATAGCCGATCCGCTGATTCATTCACACAAGCAGAATGTTGAAAAGTTGACGAGAATGATAACTGCCTCCGCTCCGGCGTCGCTTCTACTCGGGTGTCATGCGTCACGGTGTGCGAGCCATTTGGGGGCTCGAAGTTGTCCCAAAGGCGGCGAGCGTTGATTGTTCCATTGCGAAGCGTGGCTTGGGATCACAACAACGCGTGGCACGACCTTCGCGGTGAACGGGTAAGATCGCCGCGCAGTCGAGTAGAGACGTTGAGCGCCGCGACGGCCCGCTGGTTCATGTGCTTCAGCCCCAAAGCGTGTGCCCGAGCGCGCTAGAAGTGGAAGAACGGCAACCTGATGAGCTGCCTTCCGACAGTCGAAGGCGAATTGGCTCCCTGCTCCAACCCTACCCGTAAACGGACCGAACCCGGTCGCTCCGCTGTAAGTTCTTCCCAAGAGAACGTCTACTTCACTCCGGGAAGAGTCGATGCCGTATTGTGTCAAAGGCCCGCTCAGGGTCGGGAGTACGCACTCCCGAGTGGCCGCTTTGGGGCTGCAGAATCTCATTGACTGCTTTATGGCGATGAGTTTGGGGCGCGGGCCGACGCAGCCCGACCCAAGGGCGACTTTCGCTCCTGAACTCCAAAGCGGTCAGTCCAGCACCTGCGTTGCCCGGTGAGAGAGGATTGTTGCTCCGTCTGCTCTCGGCCGATTGCGTGAGGTCGCAACGACCGCTTACCGGCACTCCAATCGTAAAACCTGACTTTTGGCTGATTGCCCGGTTTGCGGAAAGTTATTTGACCGCTCCGCGGGTCGAATGAAGCCCCTTACCTCCGAGTCCCTTAGACCCGATCTGACTGTAACTGTGGGATCGAGCCCGCAGCTTCACTCCTATAACGCATGCCTTCTCGCCTACGGGAATTTTTTGACCAACGACAGAACCCTGAAGGTGATCTCCTCACCCGAACGACTGTTCGATGGCTCTCAGGCTAGCGATAATTCACCAAATTGATCACGTCGTTGAGAAACCACGGCAGGATCAATTGCGTGTCCGGATAGCTCGTGCCGACCGTGAGCCTCGGTTGTTGCGACGCCGACGGCGTGCCGTCGGATGCGCCATCCGGCGTCGAAGTGGACGCACAGCCGCTGGCGAGCGCGCTAAAACAGGCGGCGAATACGGCGGCGAAATAAAGACGCCTCATGGCGATGAACTCCTGCAACGTTGCATCGCCACATTGTCCATGAAATCTACGAAAGCGCGCGCAAATGGGTGCGTAAGCGGTCGATCTCGCCTGCGGGGAACGGCGCTTCGATTTCCTCGTGCGTGCGCTGCCAGATCGGAAAGGCTTGCGCGAGCAGCCGGTCGCCGGCGGGCGTGAGGCTCAGGCGGCGGCTGCGTTTGTCGTCTTCGTCCGGTTCGATGCGCACCAGTTCGCGCCGTTCGAGCGGCTTGAGCGCGGCCGTGAGCGTGGTGCGATCCATGGCCAGCAGCGACGACACTTCTTTCATCGTCGGCGGATGCGGGCGATTCAGCGACATCAGCAGCGAAAACTGCCCGTTGGTGAGATCGAGCGGGCGCAGGGCCTCGTCGAAAATGCGCGCGAGATTGCGCGCCGCGCGCTGCATGTGCAGGCACAGACAGCAATCGCGCACCATGAGCGTGGCGTCGAAGGGAAGTTTTTTCGGGTGGGCCATGTTGCAATTGTGTTGATATCAACCTATATTGTCAAGGCCGGTCGGGCAGTCTCCCGTTGTTCCTTTCGATAGCTGGAGGAAGCATGAGCGATCATCAACTGTTTCTCGCGGTTTTTCTCGGCGGCAAGGACACGCCGCGCATGAAGGCCTGGATGGCGATGCCCGAAGATGAGCGGCACGCCAAAGAGCATGAAGGTATTGCGGCGTGGAAGGCGTGGGTCGAGCAACACAAGACGTCGATCGTCGATATGGGCGGCCCGCTTGGCAAGACGCGGACCATCGGCGTGGATGGCGTGACGGACACCATGAACCGGCTGACGGGCTTCACGGTGGTGCGCAGCGCCTCGCACGCGGACGCGGCAAAAATGTTCGAAGGCCATCCGCATTTCACGATCTTTCCGGGCGAAACCATCGACGTGATGCCGGTGCTGCCTATTCCGGCCGGTTGAGCGGGAGTCGTCATGAAACTCTATGGATTTGCCGGGACCCGTTCGCAGCGTGCGCTATGGGGTCTCAAGGAAGTCGACGCCGATTTCGAATTCATTTCGGTCAATCTGCTCGAAGGCGAGCATAAACGGCCCGATTATCTGCGCCTGAATCCGGCGGGCAAGGTGCCCGTGCTCGTCGATGGCGACCGCGTGATTCCCGAGTCTGCCGCCATCGTGCTGTATCTGGCCGATAAATATCCCGAGAAAGGTTTGCTGCCGGACGATCTCGACGAACGCGCCCAGGTGTATCGCTGGACGATGTTTGCGGTGACCGAACTCGAGCAGCCGCTCTGGCGCATCACGCGGCACAGCTTTCTTTATCCGCCGGAGCAGCGCTCGGCAGCCGATATCGAACTCGCGCGCAACGACTTTACGACGATAGCCGCAATTCTGGAGAAGCATCTGGAAGGGCGCGAGTTTATCGTCGGCGATCGATTGACGGTGGCCGATTGCGTGACGGCCTATCTGATCGACTGGGCCGGCGAGGTGCAGTTGCTCGATGGCTTTCCGCGTTTGCGGGCGTATCTGGAAAGGCTTTACGCGCGTCCGGAAGCGCCGCAGCGTATTGCCGAAGCGCGCAAGGCGGCGTAGCGCTGCGCATGTTTGTCGAGGTAGTTATTTCGGTATGCTGATTATTCGTTAGTAAACCATCTTTGAGTGACTTTTTGTGACGGACCCGCTGAATCGGCAGACGAATCGCGTTTGCCGTGACCGGCGCGGCGGGTTCGCTCACTTCTTTTCCGACCACGCGCGTGCGCCATGCCCATATCCCAGGGTAAACATCAGGAGCTGCCGGAAATTCTTTAAAATAGTTGGTGTACGGAGTATATTTGTCTCCATCACGATACCGATACCCACGGAGACAGACACCATGCAGTTTCATCTCAACGGATTCCGCGTTGGCGACCCGACCATCGAACCCGCAGCCGTCGGCGCGCCGCGCGCCGGTTTGCCCGAGAAAGTCGACGTCCTGATCGCCGGTAGCGGTCCGGCGGGTCTCGTGCTGGCGGCGCAACTCTCGCAGTTTCCGTCGATCAAGACCTGCGTCGTCGAGCGTCGCGAGGGACCGTTGCAGATGGGGCAGGCGGATGGCGTGGCCTGCCGCACCGTCGAGATGTTCGAGGCGTTCGGGCTCAGCGACCGCCTGCTGCGCGAAGCGTATTGGGTCAACGAAACCGTGTTCTGGCGCCCGGACGCACAGGATCGCGGCGAGATTCGGCGTACCGGACGTGTTCAGGATACCGAAACAGGTTTGTCCGAGTTTCCGCATGTGATCGTCAATCAGGCGCGCGTGCAGGATTATCTGCTCGACGTGATGCGTCGTTCCGCGCAGCGTGCCGAGCCGCATTACGCTCTCGAAGTGGTCGACGTGCAGCGCGATGGCGCGGACGCCGACTATCCGGTGCTCGTCACGCTGCGTCGCACGGACGCCGCGCGTGAAGGCGAAACCGTCACCGTGCGGGCGCGCTACGTGGTGGGTTGCGACGGCGCGCGCAGCCGCGTGCGGGCGTCGATCGGCCAGACGCTGCGCGGCGACGCCGCCAATCACGCGTGGGGCGTGATGGATGCGCTCGCGGTCACCAATTTCCCGGACATCCGCCTGAAGGCCGCGATTCAATCGGCGAGCAAGGGCAATCTGCTGCTGATTCCGCGCGAGGGCGGCTATCTGGTGCGCTTTTATGTCGATCTCGGCGACGTCACGCCGGAGAATCGCGACAGCATCAAGCAGACCACGGTCGAGCGTCTGATCGAAACGGCGCGCGGCATTCTGCATCCTTACACGCTCGACGTGAAAGAGGTCGCGTGGTTCTCGGTGTACGAAGTGGGCCAGCGTCTGACCGAGCGTTTCGACGACGCCATCGCCGACGGCAGCGCGCGCGAGCCACGCGTGTTCATCGCGGGCGACGCCTGCCACACGCATAGCGCGAAGGCAGGGCAGGGCATGAACGTGTCGATGCAGGACGGCTTCAACCTGGGCTGGAAGCTCGGCGCGGTGCTCGAAGGCCGCAGCGACGCGAGCCTGCTGCGCAGCTATTCCGACGAACGCCAGCCGGTTGCGCAGGAGCTGATCGACTTCGACAAGGAGTGGTCCGCGATGATGGCCGCGCCGCCGAAGGACCCGCAGCGGCCCGAAGCGGGCGGCGTCGATCCCGCGGAATTGCAGGCGTATTTCGTGCGTGCGGGCCGCTACACGGCGGGCGTTGCCACGCGTTACCGGCCGGGTGCGCTCACGGGCGAGGCCACGCATCAGGCGCTGGCCACGGGCTTTGCGATTGGCGCGCGTTTCCATTCGTCGCCGGTCGTGCGGCTCGCCGATGCGAAGCCCGTGCATCTCGGTCACGCCGCGCGCGCCGACGGCCGCTGGCGTCTCTATGCGTTCGCCGATGCCGATGGCCACGCGCTGCGCGCGCTCTGCGAACATCTGGCTAACTCGCCCGAGTCGGTGCTGCGCCGCGCGACCGCCGCGCAAGCCGATATCGACAGCGTGCTCGATCTGCGCGCGGTCCTGCAGCAGCCGCATCGCGAAGTGCGCGTCGACGATTTGCCGGCGCTGCTGTTGCCCCGCAAGGGCCGTCACGGCCTGATCGACTACGAGAAGGCATTTACGAGCGACGCCGCGACTGATATCTTCGACGAGCGCGGCATCGACCGTGCACGCGGCGCGCTCGTCGTGGTCCGTCCGGATCAATACGTCGCCCATGTTCTTCCACTGGACGCGTACGCGGAGCTCGACGCCTTTTTCGCCCCGATCTTCCGCACGCGTTAAACACATCGACAGCGAAATTGCCGAAACAACCCGACGATCCCGCGCTTTCCAAATTCACGGGCAGCCTCGTGCGCCGCGCGCAGCAGCGCCACGCGGCAGTGTGGCTGAGCGAAGTGTCGGCCGAGATTACGAGCGTGCAGTATGCGGCGCTCGAAATCCTCCAGCAGACGCCCGGCCTCAATCAACGGCAACTCGGCGACGAGCTGGACGTGGATCGTTCGACCATCGCGGACCTCGTGGCCCGTATGGTGCGCAACGATCTGATCGAGCGCTCCGACGATCCCGCCGACAAGCGCAGCTACGTACTGTTTCTCACGGCGGCGGGCAAGAAGCAGTTGGCGAGCTTGCGCCCGCGCGTGGAGGAAGTCGAGCGCGTGCTCACGGCGCGGCTCACGCAGCGCGAATGCATGGAACTGCGCCGCTTGCTGCTGGCGTTGATGGTGCCGCGAGCGTAGTGCGCGATTAACGCGCCGCTTCGGCCGCCCACGCTTCGGCATCGACGCCCGCCGGAATGCGCAGCGGCGCGGCGGGATCGGTGGCCGCGCGCCAGACGGCGGCGGCCACATCCTTCGAGTAGGTCACGGGCGCTTCGGTATCGGCGAATTCGGCGAATACGCGCTTGACGAGATCGGCGTACGCCTCATGCTCGAAGCCGAAGATATGGCCGCGCGCGTTATCGGCGAAACGTGTTTCGGGCGAGCGTCCCGGCAGCACGAGATGCACGCGCACGCCGAAGGGCGCCACTTCCACCGCCGTCGATTCGCTGAACGCGTTCACCGCCGCCTTGCTCGCGCGGTAGGCGCTCAACAGCGGCAGCACCTTCATGGTCACGCTCGACGTGACGTTCACCACCACGCCCGCCTGGCGCTGCCGGAATTGCGGCAGCACCGCCTGCGTGAGCGCGATCGTGCCCAGCGTGTTGGTTTCGAAGATCTCGCGGACGGCGTCGATCGGCGCGAGTTCGGCGGGCGACGCCATGCCGAAACCCGCGTTGTTGACGAGCACGTCGATCGGGCCGGCGGCTTCGACGGCGCGCTGAATACTCTGCGCATCGGTGACGTCGAGCGGCAGCACGCGCAGGTGGTCCGAAGGCGGCAGCAGGTCGGTGCGCGGCGTGCGCATCGTGGCGACGACGCGCCAGTCGCGGGCGAGAAATTCGCGCGCGATTTCGAGGCCGAAGCCCGAGGAACAGCCGGTGATCAGCACGGTTTTCATATGCACTCCAGTCAGGTGGTCGGTGAGTGCACTTACGATAGAGCGCGCAAGCCGTACTTGCTACAATCAAAAATCCGAAAATCTTTCGCAGGAGTCCGGCGATGATCGATCCGCTGGCCGAGGTGGTCATGCTGTTGCAACCGGGCGCGCGCTTCTCGAAGCTCGTGCACGGCGCGAGTCCGTGGCGCATCAGCCGCTCGGATTCGGGGCAGCCGTTCTATTGCGTGATCCTCGAAGGCGGCTGCGAAATGGTCATCGACGGACACACGCCGATCGTGCTGCATGCGGGCGATTTCGTGCTGATTCCGGCGGTGTACGGCGTCGCGATGACGAGTCTCGATGCGCCGCCGGATGTCGAGTCGCGCGATCCGGTTGCGCTCGGCGACAACGAGTACAGGATCGGTGCGCCGGACCGTCCGGTGGACGCGCGCATGATGGCCGGGCATTGCTCGTTCGCCTCGCCCGACGCGGCTTTGCTGGTGTCACTGCTGCCGCGCTACGTGCATGTGCGCGGCGAGCAGCGCCTCGCCACGCTGGTCGGGCTCGTGCGCGAAGAAACGCGCGAGCAGCGACCCGCACGCGATATCGTGCTGTCGCGTTTGATGGAAGTGCTGCTGATCGAGGCGCTGCGTTCGGCGGCGGGTACGCAGGCGTCGCCGGGACTCGTGCGCGGACTCGCCGACACGCGTCTGGCCGCCGCGATTCGCGGCATGCACGAGCAGCCTACGCACGCATGGACGGTCGCTGAACTCGCGAAAGCGGCGGCGTTATCGCGCTCGACCTTCTTCGAGCGCTTCAGCCGCGCGGTGGGCGTGGCGCCGATGGAGTATCTGCTCAACTGGCGCATGGCGCTCGCGAAGGATCTGCTGCGCCGTAACGCGGGCCGTCTCGCTGAGATTGCGGAGCGCGTGGGCTATAGCTCCGCGAGTACGTTTAGCGTGGCGTTCACGCGGCATGTCGGGCGGCCGCCCGCGCAGTATGCGCGTGAGCAACAGGCGAATCCGGAGATGGTTTGATTCGTTACGCGTGACGTAAAAAATTAATCAGTAGAGCGAATAACGCGACCACGTTTCAATCGGAATCAGCGCTTGCGGTACGCTGTTTTTTCCATTCTCCGCGTCACGCAAATGCGCAATCGCGGTTTCAATCAGCAACCGCAAATCCTGTGAAAGCAAATAGTCGATCACGTCGGCGCGCAGCAGCGGCTCCGTGACGCGGTTGACTTCGTGCGTCACGTAGAGCGTTTTGCCCGCGAGTCCGCGTTCCTCCAGCGCCTGCGCGAGTCCTTCGTTGCCGCCCGCCACGTTGTAGATGCCGTCGAGCGCGCCATGCGTTTCCATGCAGCGCCGCGTGGCTTCGTAGGTGGCCGCGCCCGAATCCGCGCCCTTGATTACTTCGACGAGATTCACATGGGGAAAGCGCTGGCGCAGCAGCGAACGAAAACCAATCTCGCGATCTTCGTGACACGTATAGGAAAACGTCGCGACCACGACGGCCACCGAAGGCGAGGGCCGCGTTTCCAGATGCCGACCGATCAGATGCGCGGCCGCCTGACCCGCCGCGCGATTGTTCACGCCGACATAGGTGTGACGCGCGTCGGCGTCCACGTCGGTGATCATCGTGACGATGCGCTTGCCCACCGCCATGCACTCGCGCAACGCGGCGGTAATGACCGGCGTGTTGGTGCAGATGATGCCGATGCCGTCCGCGTGCGCAGCGGCTTCGCGCACGCGCTGCGCGACGGCGTCTTCACTCGCGCCCACGCAATCGACGATATCGAGCGTCACGCCGTGCGGGGCGAGCGCCGGTGCGAGCGTTTCGGCCGTGCGCATGAGTTCGGCGGTGAAGGCGTCGCCTGCCTGGACCACGAAGCGCGCGCGGAACGGCGCGCTCGCGTGAGGCGCGAGGGCATCGATCGTTTGCGCGGGATCGCCATTCGCCGCCGATCGCTCGATCTGGCGGATGGCGGCCTCAACGGCGTGGCGCGTGCGCGGATGCACGCCGGGCCGGTCGTTGAGCGCGCGGTCGATGGTCGCCCGGCTGAGTTGGGTGATCTCCATGAGTTGCTTGAGCGTGGGACGGCCTTTCATGGCGGCTCCTGATCGAGGCAAGTTCGTGCTTATTTTGCCTCAATATGAGTTTTATGACTCGCGCGATGACGCGTTTTCTCCGATGAGTCACAGAGATTCGCCAGGTGATTACCCTTGAGTGATCTAAATGAGGCATTTTAGGTTTTGACCGATACTCATTTAGAGCCTTCAATGGAGCTCAACGATCCCTCCCGCGCCGCCGCCCGGCAGCCGGTATTTCGCTCTGGAGACGCCTCATGTCCGCCGACGCCGCCCAATCGGGCAACCGCCCGATCACCATGGACGACTGGTACAAATGTCCGCTCGACCGCAAGACGCTCAAGGACGTCACGCGCCGTAACGACCACGTGGCGCTCGCGTATTTCGGCGGCCTGATGGCGCTCGTGATCGCGACGGGCGTGCTTGCGTGGTTCGCGCTCGGCACGCTCTGGATCGTGCCCGCGCTGCTGCTGTACGGCACGATCTACGCGTTCGCGGAAGCGATGGAGCACGAGTTGCGTCATCGCACGCCGTTTCGCAGCGAATGGCTCAATGCGGCGGTGCATTGGGTGATCTGCTTCATGACGTGGCGCGAGCAGATTTATAGCCGCTGGTCGCACGCGCAGCATCACACCTATACGCATCTCACGGCCACCGTGCCCGCCGACGCCGAGCTCGCGGTCAAGCGTCCGCCCAATTACTTCAAACTCGCTACCGATTTTCTGCGTGTTTCGCACGGCATTCATCACCTCGGCAATATCGTGCTGCATAGCTTCGGCGTGATTTCGAAGGGCGCGAAAGCGGTGGTGCCGCCTGTCGAATATCGCGCAATGTGCCGTAATTCAAGGGTGATTCTGGTGCTCTATGTGGGCGTGGGCGCGTGGGCGATCGTCGCGCAAAGCTGGCTGCCGGTGGTGTTTCTTTTGTTGCCGCGTTCGTATGGCGCGTGGCTGCATGAATTGCTGGCGATCACGCAGCACACGGGATTGCGTGAAAACGAACTCGATCATCGTTTTTCGACGCGCACGCTGCGTCTGAATCCTGTGTTGCAGTTTCTCTACTGGAATATGAATTACCACGTCGAACATCATATGTTCCCCAACGTGCCGTTTCATGCGCTGCCGAAATTGCGCCGCGCGATCGAACAGGATTTGCCGCCCGCTTACGACGGATTGTTCGCCGCGTGGGGCGAGATCGTGCACGTGTTTCGCATGCAGCGCCGCGATCCCGATTACATGATGATACCGGTAGTGCCAGGCAAGACGGCGGGCATGGCGCGCGCCGGTTCGCATCCCGATGAAGCGGTTGCGATGAATGTCGCGGAATCCCGCTAAAGACCGATAAGGATCGATAAAACGCCCCGCAATTCACGGAGGAGACGCATGAACATCCTGCAATGGCACGAGGTTGGCGCGAGCGACGATCTCGAAGAAGAAGACGTGATGGAGTTCGAGCACGAAGGCGCGCTATACGCGATCTATCACACACCCACGGGTTTTTATGCATCGGCGGGTATGTGCACGCATGAAACCGCGCGTCTCGCGCAAGGGCTGGTGTTCGGCGAAATTATCGAATGTCCCATGCATATGGGCCGATTTCATATTCCAACCGGCGCCGCGAAAGGCGCACCCGTGTGCGTGAATCTCGTCGTGCATCCGGTGAAAGTGGAAAGCGGAAGACTCTTTATCGGACTCGCCGCCGAGTGACGTTATCCATGCACGGCAACGAATAACAACGGCATCAAGGAGACAACCATGAATACAGCATTTCGCACGATGTTGCGCGCCTTGCCTGCCTGCGCGCTCGCGGTCACACTCGCGCTCGACATGAACGCCGCGGTGCAGGCGGAACCGGTCGCGCATTTCGATTTCATTTCGCACGCGCCCGATTCAGATGCGTGGTGGAACACCGTGAAAAACGGTATCAAACAGGCCGACGACGATTTCAACGTGCAAACCGATTACCGCAATCCGCCCAACGGAGACATCGCCGATATGGTGCAACTGGTGAATCAGGCGGCCGCGCGTAATTACGACGGCGTGGTCACGACCATTGCCGATTTCGATTTGCTGAAAGGCGCGCTCGGCAAACTCAAAGCGAAGGATATTCCGTTCATCACGGCCAATACCGGCACCGAACAGCAAAGCGCGCAACTCGGTGCGCTCATGCACGTGGGGCAACCCGAATATCTCGCGGGCAAGGAAGCCGGTTTGCGCGCGAAAGCGGACGGCGTAAAGACGTTTCTGTGCGTGAATCATTACGCGACGAATCCGCTGTCGTTCGAGCGCTGCCGCGGTTTTGCCGAAGCCATTGGCGCCGATATGAAAACGTCGGTGCTCGACGCGGGCACCGATCCGACTGCCATCGAATCGAAAGTGAGCGCGTATTTGCGCAATCATCCGAATACGCAGGCCGTGTTGACCTTGGGCCCGACCTCGGCGGATCCGACCATTCGCGCGGTAAAAAATCTCGGCCTCGCGGGCAAGATCTGGTTCGCGACTTTCGATATCGATACGGATGTCGCCAAGGCAATCAAGGACGGCACCGTGAAATTCTGCACCGATCAGCAGCCGTATTTGCAGGGCTATATTCCGGTCGCGATGCTCGCGATCATGCATAAAAACAAAAACACGAATATCGATCAGGCGCGCGCGGAACTCGAAAAGAATCCGAAGTTTCAGCAGCGGCTCAAGGACTACGGTTTGAAGCCGGTGTATGAGGCGCGCAATATTGCGTCGGGGCCGGGCTTTATCACGCAGCAGAATATCCAGCAGGTGTCCGCGCTGGCGGGCCAATATCGCTGAACGAGGAGGTCGACGATGAGTGCGAGCGAAGCGATGGTGGTGATCGGCGCGGGGCAGTGCGGCGCGCGTGCGGTGCAGGTGTTGCGCGACGAAGGCTGGGACGGTCCGGTGACGCTCATCGGCGAAGAGACGCACGCGCCCTATGAGCGGCCGCCGCTTTCGAAAGCGGTGCTGCTCGGCGAGCGCTCGCCCGCGCAATGCGCGGTGCACGGCGAGGCGTTTTATCGGGAGCGCGAGGTGGATTGGCGAGGCGCGTGCGGGGCGATGTCGATTGATCGCGCGGCGCGCAGGGTCGCGTTATCGAACGGCGAAACCGTTGCGTATCGGCGCTTGCTGATCGCGACGGGCGCCACGCCGCGCTGCCTGAGCTTGCCCGGTCATGCGCTCGCGGGCGTGCACGTGCTGCGTAACGCCGACGACGCCCTCGCGATTGCCGCCGAACTCGAACCGGGCCGCTGCATCGCCGTGATTGGCGCAGGTTTTATCGGGCTGGAAGTGGCGGCGTCGGCGGTGCAGCGTGGCTGCCGCGCGGTGGTGCTCGAAGCCGCGCCGCGTGCGTTGATGCGTGCCGTGCCGGCCGAAGTCGCACAACGGCTCGTCGATCTGCATCGCGAGCGTGGCGTGGAAATCCGCTTCGATGTGCGGATCGATCATCTGGAAGGCGACGATCGTATTCGCGCCGTCGTGCTCGCGGACGGCTCGCGCGTGACATGCGATGCGTTGATCGTTGGCATCGGCGTGACGCCACGTGTGGAACTGGCGCAGCAGGCGGGGCTCGATCTCGCGGAAGGCGGCATTGCGGTCGATGCCCTGTTGCGCACGAGCGATCCGCACATCTACGCGGCGGGCGATGTGTGCGCGTTCACGCATCCGCTGTATGGGCGGAGGATTCGCCTCGAATGCTGGCGCAATGCCGAGGATCAGGCGCGCACGGCGGCGCTCAACATGCTCGGCGGCGAGGAGACGCATCGCGCGGTGCCGTGGTTCTGGTCCGATCAATTCGACCGCACGATTCAGATCGCGGGCCTGCCCGCGTTCGGCACGGCCACGGCGCGGCGCGAAACCGGCGCGGCGTCGACGATCTTCTTTGCACTCGACGACGACGGCGTGCTGGTCGGCGCGAGCGGCGTGGGTCCGAACAGCGAGATCGCGCGCGAGGTCCGCATCGCGCAGGAACTGATCGCGCGCCGTGCGCGTATCGCGCCCGAGCGTCTCGCGGATCGCAGCGTCAAAATGAAATCGCTGCTGTCCGAGGAGGTGCAATGAGCCAGCGTCTGCTCGTGTTTCAGTCGATGTGGGCGATGGAGCGCCGGCATAGCGACGGCTTCGAGCGCTCGCTCGAAGAGAACGTGGCGCTGATCACCGAGGCCGGTTTCGACGGCGTGAGCGCGCATTACACCGATCGCGCGGCGGTGCGCCGTCTCGCGCAGTTGCGTGCGGCGCGCGGGCTCGATGCGGAAGGGCAGTGCTTTCCGCAAACCATCGACGACCTGCAGCCGGTGCTCGAAAACGCAGTGGAGTGCGGCGTGCATCACATCGACCTGCAGCCCGACGTGCGGCCGCGCACCGTGGCCGAAGCCGTGCGTCTGCTCGACGGCTGGCAACGTCTCGCGGAGCAGGTCACGTTTCCGGTTTATATCGAAACGCATCGTGATCGCATGACGACGGATCTGTTTTTCACGCTCGATCTGCTCGATGAGCGGCCGGGAATGAAACTGCTCGGCGATATTTCGCATTACCTGGTCGGGCGCGAATTCGCATGGCCGGTGTCCGACGAAAACCACGCGCTGATGCACCGCATCCTCGATCATTGCTGGGCGTTTCATGGCCGTGTGGCGAGCCGCGAGCAGGTGCAGATCGAATTGTCGTTCGAGCCGCATCGCATGTGGGTCGATCTGTTCATGGGCTGGTGGCGTTACGGCTTCGAGTCGTGGCGCAGGCGCGCGGGCGCGCATGACACGCTGTCGTTCACGTGCGAACTCGGGCCGAAGCCTTACGCGATTATCGGCCGCGACGGCAACGATACGACCGATCGCTGGGCCGAATCGCTGCTGTTGCGCGACTGGATACGCGCGCTGTGGCAAGAGATCGACACGCAGCAGGGCGCACGCACGGTTGGCGCAGCGGCGGGCTGAGGAGCAGGGTAGCTCGGCCGGCGTTCCACCCGCCGGCTTTTGAACGTGCCAACGCGCACGGACGAGCGATAGGGGTTGCGGCCCCTATCGCTTTCTTTTTTGCGCGGCGCGTGGTTGGGTGTCAGCGCAGCGACCGGCGCAGCGCGCCGAGTTCGTCGTGCAGCCGCAGGCAGAGCGCCGTGTGCGAGGCGTTTTGCGCGCGCAATTGCGCGTCGAGCGTGAGGACGATTTCGCCGAGTGCGTCGATTCTGTCGAGCAGCGGGTCGGACGTGGGATGCGGCGTGGTCGCGGTGTCGTTCGGTTCGTCGTGCGCTTCGTCGTGCGCTTCGTCTCGGTGCATGGCGTGCGCGGTCACGGTGGCGCATGCGCAATCGGCTGCTGCGGGTGCGCTGGCGATTTCGGCTTCGGGCTGTATGGCCGCAGTGGCTGGAGTTCCGGCAGCGACCGGCACGGCGGCAGGTTCAGGATCGAACAACGACTTCAGGAGCATCGGGATTCTCATGGCGGCAAGGAAGACGAAAGGTCGGCGAAAAACAGGGCCGTCATGGTCGCATCGTCGCGAAATTGTCTGTCCTGAAAACCGGGGCGCCGCTTTGCCGTCTGGCGCATTTTGCTCGTCTGGTTGAAGCGGATCGCCCACGCGTCATAGAATGACCACGCCGTTCATTCTGGAGCCGCCCGATGCCCCCCGTTGCGAAATCCCCTGCCAAGCCCCGCGAAGTCTGGCTGATCCGTCATGGTGAAACCGAGTGGAGCCGCACCGGCCAGCACACGGGCCGTACCGATATCGCGCTGACCGAGCACGGTCGCGAGCAGGCGCGCGCGCTTGCGAAGCCGCTCGCCGAAGTGCATTTCGACGCCGTGCTCGCGAGCCCGATGTCGCGCGCCATCGAGACCTGCAAGCTCGCCGGTCTCGGCGATCGCGTGGTCGTGTCCGCCGATCTGCTCGAATGGAATTACGGGGTCTACGAAGGCCGCACCACGCCGGAGATCCGCGAGACCGAACCGGACTGGAGCGTGTGGCGCTCGTCGATCGCGCAAGGCGAGAGCCTCGCGCAGATCGAGACGCGTGCGCGCGGCGTGGTCGAAAGCCTGCTCTCGATGGTTGGAAACGGTGGACGCGTGGCCGTGTTTTCGCATGCCCATTTCCTGCGCACGCTGGCGGGCTGCTGGGTCGGCGACTCGGCCGCGCTGGGCGCGCATTTCTACCTCGATACGGCCTCGATCAGCGTGCTTGGTTTCGACCGCGAAAGTCGCGCCGTGCGTCGCTGGAATGCGATTCCCGAAGGCTGCCGGTAAGCCTCGCGTCGGCGGGCAAAAAAAAGCCGCCCGGCAAGCAGGCGGCATAAAGTCGAAGTTAACAAGCATGAAAAAAGCGGGAATCAGCAAATTCCCTGCTCTTTCTCGTACAGCGATCCGCGATAGAAACGCCATGAAATCGCGGTAAAAAAGGCGCCTCCGTGACTGTGGAGACGCCTTTTTTTGTTGCCTGCGAATTCGGCCCGGATGAACCGGTCCGAATTCGCAGCGTGGCTTAGAAGCGGTGGCGCATGCCGACCGTTGCCGCCACCTGGCTTTGCGTCGACGAATTGCCGATCAGGCCGGCGATGTTGGCCGTGTTGCCGATCACTTCCGAACCGTTGTCGTAGACATTGCCCGAAGCGTGCTGGTAGGCGCCGGCCACGTAGACGTCGGTGCGCTTGCTCAGCGAATAGTCGAGCGCGAGGGTGGCCGAGTGCCACTTCGGATCGCTCGAGCTCGTGCCCGCGCCGGTCGTCTTGCCGTACGTGAACGTGTAGTTGCCCACGATCGCGAGTGCCGGCGTGAGGCTGTACGTGCCGTTGACTTCGATATTGTCGAAGCGTGCGTTCAGGCCGGTGACGCCGAACGAAGCACCTTGAATGCGCGTGTGCGTGTACAGCACGCCAGCCGTGCCCGGACCGAACGCGTAGGTCGCGCCGACGCCGTACGTGCGCTTCACGTCGCCGCCCAGCAGCGTCGTGGCTGCGGCGTTGGAGTTCGTGGTGCCGTTGATGTCGGTGTTGGTCTGGTCATACGCGGCAGCGACCGTGAGCGGGCCTGCCGAGTAGCCGGCGCCCACGCTCCATGCGCGGCCGTTCGAGAACTGGCCCGGGTCGTTGCTGAAGCCATAGAGGCCGCCGAAGTGGAAGCCGGCGTAGTTGGCGCTTTCATACTTGATCGAGTTGTTGATCGAGTATTGCGCACCGATGTTGTCGTTGTTGTACGGGTGGGCGGCGAGATTCACCACGCCTGCCTGGCCGGCGAGCGACAGCGGCGAGAGATAGTCGACGACCGAGTCGTATTGCTTGCCGAGCGTGACCGTACCGTACTGGTTGCTCTGAATACCGACGTACGCTTGACGATTGAACATCGAGCCGTTGCTGAAGCCGCCGTTCGACAGGCTGAAACCCGATTCCAACTTGAAGATTGCCTTCAGGCCGCCGCCGAGGTCTTCAGCGCCCTTCAAACCGAAATAGGTATTCGAGAGCAGGCTGCTCGACTGAAGCCAGTCGCTATGGCCGCCCGCGTTGTTGACATACGCGATACCTGCGTCGAGCGAGCCATACAGCGTGACGCTGCTTTGTGCGTGAGCGGCAATACCGAAAGCGCTGAGCGCCGCTGCCACGACCAATTTCTTATTGAATTTCACGTTCATTCTGCACGTTCCTGTTTCTGAGGCAATTACTCATAGACAAGCTGAATATGAGCGGGGTAAATCTGCCGGGTTGGGACGGACGAAATATATCGCTGTCGCAGGCCAATGCCGTTGCACTCATCCAACAGATCCGGTCTATACCGTCATGATTTGAGATAACGCAAATAATCTTTTACGAAATGAAATGTCCCTGCCATGTGGTGATCTCGCCAGCCTTTATGCGCTGCAGGTCGCATAATCGGCATGCTTTTAGGGCATTGGCGTCATCGCGGGTCAATCTGGCGTCCGGAATAAAAAGATAGAAAAAGGACTAACGAATCGCCGGGAGAGGCGCTGCTAGAAGGTTTGGAGCGGATCAGGGTGAAGCAGCGGGCGCGCTAATGGGTTCAATTGTTGGCTTCCGGGCGATGGGCGATCCGCGCGGAGATTGAATTGTGTGGAATTGTCAGAAAACGGCGAAACTCGGTTCATTTCCGAGCGATTCGGGGCAATGACGCCGTATTGCGGAATTTCGCGATGTCTGTATAGCGGAGCGTTGTGCGCGACCTGTTGGGCAGATAGTGCGTCATTCCGCCACAGTTTAAATATGGCATTGGCGAATTAGGGGGGATGATCGTTTTCGTTCCCGATGTCGAAAATGCGCACCGCCATAACGGCAGAAAAACCCACGATTAGATAGTGCATGCAGAAAACAGTCGAACGACACCCAGGCGACGAATTCCGGCGCGGCAGCTGGGCGTTTCGACGGCTTCCATACGCGCTCGTGAGGCGCAATCCGCTACGACAATAGAACCGACGCAATTACGCCGCGAGCCCGCTCGCACATAGCAGTCAGGCGACTTTTCATAGCACGAGAAAATCGTTCAACCGCCTGCGCAAATCCTCAAAGATGACGGAACCGCTCACTCCTCTCATCTTTCAGGAAACCGATCATGAGCCAGCGCACTGCCTCCGACGACGCCATCAAATTCGCCTACTGGGTGCCGAACGTGAGCGGCGGTCTCGTCGTGAGCAAGATCGAGCAACGCACCGACTGGAGCCTCGAATACAACCAGAAGCTCGCGCAGACCGCTGAAAAAGCGGGCTTCGACTACGCGCTCAGCCAGATCCGCTTCACGGCCGGTTACGGCGCGCAGTATCAGCATGAATCAGTGTCGTTCAGTCAGGCCCTGCTGCATGCCACCACGAAGCTCAAGGTGATCGCCGCGATCCTGCCCGGTCCGTGGCATCCGGCCGTGGTCGCCAAGCAGATCGCGACCATCGACCATATTTCGAACGGGCGCATCGCCATCAACATCGTGAGCGGCTGGTTCAAGGACGAATTCACGTCGATTGGCGAGGCGTGGCTCGAGCACGACGAGCGCTACCGGCGCTCGAACGAATTCATTCAGGCGGTGAAGGGCATCTGGACGCAGGACAACTTCACGTTCAAGGGAGACTTCTATCGCTTCAACAACTACACGCTGAGTCCGAAGCCGGTGCAGAAGCCGCATCCGGAAGTGTTTCAGGGCGGCAGTTCGCGCGCCGCGCGCGACAACGCAGCCAGTGTGTCCGACTGGTACTTCACGAACGGCAACACGGTGGAGAATCTCAAGGCGCAGATCGACGACATTCGCGCGAAAGCCGAGAAGAACCAGCACAGCGTGAAGATTGGCGTGAATGCGTTCGTGATCGCGCGCGATACGGAAGAGGAAGCCCGCGCGGTGCTCGACGACATCGTGCGCCACGCCCACGTGGAAGCGGTGGAGGCCTTCGGCAGCGCGGTGAAAGAGGCGGGCAAGGCCTCGCCCGAAGGCGAGGGCAACTGGGCGAAGTCGACCTTCGAGGACCTCGTGCAGTACAACGACGGCTTCCGCACCAACCTGATCGGCACGCCGCGCCAGATCGCGGAGCGCATCGTCGCGCTCAAGGCGATTGGCGTCGACCTCGTGCTCGCGGGTTTCCTGCACTTCATCGAAGAAGTGGAGTACTTCGGCGCGAAGGTTCTGCCGCTCGTGCGCGAACTGGAACGCGAGCGCGAATCCCAGCCGGCGTAAGCGCCGGCTATTGACGATGTCATGATTTTAATTACATTTTCATCGGATGTTTTATTGGTCTGATGAAAATGTAATCATAATGCGGCGAAAAGCGAACCCGGCCCGTAATTCAAATTAGAAATAGCATTAAAGCAGGGCCGGTATCCATCGAACATAATTTTTCGCCCGCCTCTTCAGTTCCCCTCAAGTGCGCCGTTATAGGCCTCAAGTGGTCCGAATTCGCGATCATCGCACGACGCCGTGCGCGCACCGAAGCAAAAATTTCCTGATATGGATGCGATCTCGACGGTAATAAATTTAATTATCGGCAATTCGGTTTTGTATTGCCTTATGTAACACTTTCTTACGTCGAATTGGTATATATCAGGAGAAATGCCAGGTAAGATCTGCCGCCGCGAATGATCTGATTTTAAGCAGTGAATTTGCCGCTTCGGCTCTCCGAAGGCGCATGTCCCCCAAATCCCCTTGGGAACCCGCGCAAGGCCGCAAGTCCCGACGACGCAATCGCTGCAACGGCGCGCTCACGGCGCGCCTGCGCCCAGGCGAAAAGGACAGATACGCCGGTTCGACCGGGCGCGCCAGCCGCGCCCTCGTATTGACGGACGAAGTGCGCATTCGACCGATGCGCGGCGTCCGCCGACCTCTCATACCAGACCTTCGGCCTGCAGCCGGGCGCGCGAGCGCCGCTGCCGGCTGGGCGTCGCTTTGCCTATTACAAACGATGAAGCCCATACTTATTTTGCTCTCCTCATCGCTGCTACTGGCGGCTTGCGGGGGAGGCGGGTCCGGGGGGACCGGTTCGGACGCCACGAACGCCAACTCATCGGGCGGCGCGCAGAACGCGGGCTCGAACGCCGTCAACGCCAGTGGCGGCACCAACTCGCCCGTCGTGGCGAAGGGCGCGATGACCTGCGGCGCACCTTCGGCCTCGAGCGCGACGGCCAGCAGCACGCTCGTTTCCGCCGATACGCCGAGCGCGCAAAGCGGCCGCATCTTCGCCTCGGGCGCGAGCTTTCCGGTGACGATCGTGACCAACGCCGCGTCGCCCGATACGCTGAACTGGTCGATCGCCGATCAACTCGGCAACGTGGCCGCGAGCGGCAGCACGCCGGTCACGGCCGGCGCGGTGACCACGACGGTGAACTGCTCGTCGACGCTCGCGGATTACTTCGCGATCTCCGCGTCGCTCGCCAGCGAAGGCGGCCAGATTCCCTCGGCCGGCACGCGGCCCGCGGGTAACGCGACCTTCGGCGTGCTGCCCGATCTGGGCAGCGTGATTCCCGCGGTGACGTATGCGCATCAGGACCTGCACCGCTTCGGCATGCAAGGCGAGGACGACAACGGCGCGGTGCTTTCGGCGCTCGGCATTTCGTGGCAGCTCGACCATCGCGAGCTCTACAACATGGAGCCGAACGGGCCTAACACTTTCAATCCGAACGCCAATAATCTCGATCCGTTCTTCACCTCGGGCAACGTGATGCGCCTGATCCGTCTCGACGGTATTCCGGCGTGGGCCAGCCCGACGAACGCCTTCGAGGACGAGACGCTGCCGCCCACCGATCTCTCGTACTATCAGGATTACATGAGCCGCGTGGGCACCGAGTCGAATTTGATTCGGAGTACGTATTTCAAGAATCAGTCGGCGAACTATTATCAGCTTACGTGGGAGCCGGACGCGCAGTGGGCGGGCACGAACGCGCAGTTCGTGCAGCTTTATCAGACCGTCTATCAGGGACTGCATTCGACCGATCCGCACGCCGTGCTGATGGGTCCGGCCGACACCGCGCCGTCTGGCACCGCCGACCAGTTGCGCACGCTCGCCTCGCTCGGCTTCGCGCAGTATCTCGACGGCGTGACCACGCACGGCTATTACGACATCAATGGCACGTCGCCATCGTATCCGCCCGAGCGGCTGGCGAGCGATCCGTCGACGGCGTCGGGTTCGCTGATCGGCCAGATGCGCACGCTGCGCAGCGAAATGGCCGCCGACTACAAGCCCGGCATGAAGCTGTTCCAGACCGAAGTGGGCATCAGCTACGACAACGGCTCGTCGTATGGCGCGAACTACCCGACGGCCAACGTGCTGTACGCACAGGGCGCGGTGGCGGCGCGCGCGCACCTGATCGCACTCGGCGAAGGCGCCGACCAGACGTGGGTGTTCTACGGCGCAGACTTCCCGGGTCTCGTGGGCTACGGCACGTTCTTCGATCTCGCCGATGCGCAAGGCCAGTACGGCGCGACCAACATCAGCCCGAAACCGGCGGCGATGGCTGTGGCGGCGATGACGCGCATCATCGACGGCACCAACACGCTCGGCCCGGTCAATGGCGTGCCGTCCGGCGTCTACGCCTACGCGTTCCAGCAGCTGAACAACGGCTCGGTGATCACGGCGCTCTGGACCCACAACAACACCGTGTGGAACGCGAGCGCGGGTTATAGCTCGACGTACAGCACCGCGTACAGCCTCGCGGTGGACGCGCCGGGCACGAGCGGCACGGTCACGGTGCTCGACATGATGGGCAATCCGTCGACGGTGGCTTACAGCAACGGCACGCTCACGCTGAACCTCACGGAATCGCCGGTCTACGTGGTGTCGAACAACGCGACGGTGGCCAAGGCCAACACGACGCTGCCGACGGGCTACGTGCCGAACTGAGGCACCGCGCGCGAACTTCGCGCCAGGGCTTAGTGCGGAATCGGCTGCTTGATCGCATCGTGCTCGCCGGCGACGGCGAACACGAGGATCTGCGCCGGTTCCGTCGCGCTGGCGTTGCGCGCGAGAATGTGATGCGAGCCGGGCGGCTCGTACCACGCCTCGCCGGGGCCATAGGTGCGCGCGGGCGAGCCTTCGATCTGCGATTCGATATGGCCCTGCGTGACGTAGGCAAACACCGAACCCTTGTGCATGTGCGGCTCGGACGCCTGCCCCGGCGCGAACGTCACGGTGGCGATCAGCACGTTCTTGCCGGGCGCCTCGGGAATCGCCTGCTTCATGACCGGGGCGATGGTTTCGCTCGCGCGGTCGTGCGCCTGGGATTCGTGCGCCTGCGCCACGCTCATCGACGCGAGCGCGATCATCAGCGACGCAAAAGGTGCGAGCGCGGATTGCGGAATCGTCTTCATGGCGCGCCTCTTACGCGGGCAGCTTGCGGAACGCGATCGCAAGACGGTTCCAGCTGTTGATCGCGTTGATCAGCAGGGTCAGGTCGACGATTTCGGCGTCGCTGAAATGCGGCTTGACGGCTTCCCAGACCGCGTCGGGCACGTGCTCGTGCGAGACCAGCGTGAGCGCCTCGGTCCATTCGAGCGCGGCGCGCTCGCGTTCCGTGAAGAAGGGCGTCTCGCGCCACACCACGACGGTGGCCAGACGGCGTTCGGTTTCGCCGCCCTTGCGCGCGTCGCTCACGTGCATGTCGACGCAGTAGGCGCAGCCGTTGATCTGCGAGGCGCGCAGGCGCACGAGTTCGGCGAGCGGCTTTTCGATGCCGCTCTTTTCGACGCGTTCTTCGAGTCCGAGCAGAGCCTTGATGGCATTCGGATTGGCGCGGTAGAAGTCGAGACGCTGTTGCATGATCGTTCCTTCGAGGTGGGCCGCGCCGGGGAAGGGTGGCGCGATGAACGTCATCGTAGTCGCGGCAGCGGCTATTCGATATAGCCAGTTTTTGGCTATTTCAGGTAGCCACTTTGCCGCCGCCTTTATTGCTTCCTGTGGGGCCGCACGAAGGCGGCGTCGCCTGCGCGCGAACGCCGATTCTGTTAACATGCGCGCTCCCGTCCGTCCGGACTTCGGCGCGTGCGCCTGCATGTTCTCGCGCGCTGCGCCGTAACGGGTCTCGTACGCAGGCCTGCCGGCGCACCGTCCAGGTGCATCCGGACCGAACGCGCCGCGCGTCTTGTCGCGTGGTTCGCGGCCTGTTTCAAGTCCGTTTTCAGCCCGTTTTCCCGTCTTTTTCCGGTCTACCGCCCGCACCATGGAATCCGCCCGTTCCACTCCGAGCCGTTCCACGGCGCCGTTTTCGTTCTCCGCGCTGCGCAGCGAATTGCTCGCCGGCATCACGTCCTCGTTCGCGCTGGTGCCCGAGTGCATCGCGTTCGCGCTCGTCGCGCACCTGAATCCGCTGATGGGGCTCTACGGCGCGTTCTTCATCTGCACGATCACGGCGCTGTTCGGCGGCCGACCCGGCATGATCAGCGGCGCGGCGGGCTCGATGGCCGTGGTGATCGTCGCGCTGGTGGTGCAGCACGGCCCGCAGTATCTGTTCGCGACCGTCGTGCTCGGCGGCCTGCTGATGATGCTGTTCGGCGCGCTCAAGCTCGGCAAGCTCATCCGCATGGTGCCGCACCCGGTCATGCTCGGTTTCGTGAACGGCCTCGCGATCATCATCGCGCGCGCGCAGTTCGAGCACTTCAAGATGCCGGGCGCGCACGGCATGGAATGGATGCACGGCCAGGCGCTCTGGCTGATGTGCAGCCTCGTCGCGCTGACGATGGCGATCGTTTTCGTGATGCCGCGTCTGACGAAGGCCGTGCCGCCCGCGCTGGTGGCGATCGTCGGCGTGGGCGCGGCGGCGGCGTTGCTGCATCTGCCCGCGCGCACGCTCGGCGACATGGCGCACATCGCGGGCGGCTTGCCCGTGTTTTCGATTCCGGGCGTGCCGCTGAATCTGGAGACGCTGCGCATCGTGCTGCCCTATGCGGTGCTAATGTCGCTCGTCGGCCTGCTGGAAACGCTGCTTACGCTCAATCTGACCGACGACGTGACCGCCTCGCGCGGCCAGCCCAACCGCGAATGCGTGGCGCTCGGCGCGGCCAACGTGGTGTCGGGGCTGTTCGGCGCGATGGGCGGTTGCGCGATGATCGGCCAGACCGTCATCAACCTCGGCTCGGGCGGACGCCGCCGTCTGTCCGGCGTGACGAGCGGCGTGATGATCCTGCTCTTTATTCTGTTCCTGTCGCCGCTGATCGAGCGCATTCCGCTCGCCGCGCTGGTGGGCGTGATGTTCATCGTGGCGGGTCAGACGTTCGCGTGGGGTTCGCTGCGCGTGCTGCACAAGGTGCCGCGCAACGACGCCGTGGTGATCGTCGCGGTGACGGTCATTACCGTCTGCACCGATCTGGCGACCGCCGTGATGTGCGGGATCGTGATCGCCTCGCTGAATTTCGCGTGGCAGCACGCGCGCGAATTCCGCTGCGAGATGCGCGACGAGCCGTCGGGCGAGCGCGTCTACACGCTGCGCGGGACGCTGTTCTTCGCCTCGGCGGCGCAGTTCCAGACGCTGTTCGATCCGGCGCGCGATCCGGCGCAGGTGCGCCTCGACTGCGCGCATCTGCAGGTGGCCGATCACTCGGCCATCGCCGCGCTCGAAGCGGTGCAGGCGCGCTACGAGCGTGCGGGCAAGCATCTGTCGTTCGCCCATCTCTCGCCGCGTTGCAGCGGCCTGCTCGCGCGCGCCGATGCGGACGTGCGGCTGGCGGCGGAACGCGCGTCCTGATTGTTGCGGTGAGCGGCGCGCGTCGATCTCGCGGCGCTTAAGCTTTCGGTAACGCGTCGAGCGCTCGCGCGACGCGCGCGATCACCTCATCCCAATCGCCTGGCGCGCGCTGCTGGAACAGCCGCGCGCGCGGATACCACGGCGAATCGTCGCGCTCGCGCAGCCAGCGCCAGCACGCGTCGTAGCGCGACAGAATCCACACCGGCTTGCCGAGCGCGCCCGCGAGGTGCGCCATCGACGTATCGACGGTAATCACGAGATCGAGTGCATCGACGATGGCGGCCGTATCGGCGAAATCCTGCGCCGCGTCCATCGGATCGAGCGGACGCAGTTCGGGCGGCAGCGCGTGGATCTGCGGCTGCGTCGCTTCCCCTTTTTGCAGACTCACGAAGCGCACGCCGGGCACGCGCAGGATCGGCAGCCAGTCGCGTGCGTGCGTGGAGCGGCGCTGGTCGATCGCGTTCATCCGCCGATCGTGCGAACGCGGCGCGCCCGCCCAGACGACGCCGACCTTGAACCCGCCCGCCGGCAGCCGCTCGCGCCAGCTTTGCGCGAGCGCGGCGTCCGCGCGCAGATAAGGCATGGGCGCGGGAATCGTCTCGACCGTGGTGCCGAAGCGCAGCGGCAGGCTCATCATGAAACACCAGTAGTCGTGGCGCGGGATCGTGCCCTGGCCATCGAGCACGTAGACGTCGTCCACGTGTTCTAGGCTCTTGAACAGCCGTCCGAGCACGGGTCCGCACGCGACGCTCACGCGCGCCGCGCCGCGCGCCTTCAGCAGCGTGACGTAGCGGCAGAATTGCAGGTCGTCGCCATAACCCTGCTCGGGCCAGACGATGATCGACTTGCCGGCGAGCGGTTCGCCGCTCCAGCGCGGCCACGGCACCGGTGGCAGTTTCACCGCGTGTTCGCCGACGGTTTCGTCGTGACGCGCCTCGTAGAGCGGCCAGGCTTCGGCATAGCGGCCGTTGCGCAGCAGCAGCATCGCCAGATTGCCCTTGACGACGGTGTAGTCGGGCCGCAGCGCGAGCGCCTGACGATAGGCGGCGATCGCTTCATCGGTGCGCGCCTGCTGGTTGAGCGCGTTGCCGAGATTGTTGTGCGCCTCGGGCACGCTCGGGTCGGCCGCGAGCGCGCGCCGGAACGCCGCCTCGGCCTCGGGCTGGCGGTTCAGGTCGAGCAGCAGCAGGCCGAGATTGTTGTTGGCGTGCAGATTGTCGGGCTCGCGTTCGAGTATGTGCCGATATTCGGCGTGCGCCTCGTCCAGACGCTGCGTGTGCCAGAGCAGCAGCGCGAGATTGCTGCGGGATCCTGCGTGATCGGGGGCGATGGCGAGCGCATGGCGCAGCACGGTTTCGGCTTCGGCGACGCGGTTCTGGTCGCGCAAGGCGAGTCCGAGATTGCCGAGCGCCGAAGGCCAGTCCGGCTCGATCGCGAGCGCCGCGCGCCAGGCGTGTTCGGCCTGCGCGGCCTGCTTGCGCGCGTAGAAGCGGTTGCCGAGCGCGAGCAAAGCGGTGGCGAGTGCGGGGGAGGAGGCGGGTGGCGCGTGGTCGGTATCGGCGAGATGCTCTGCGTCGGCTCGTTCGAGCGCGTGCAGGCAGCGCGCCGCGAGATGCAGCGCCTCGCGATTGGCCGGATCGTGTTCGAGCAGGGCGTCGAGCGCCGCGAGCGCCTCGGCGTGGCGGCCTGCGGCGTAAAGCGCGTGAGAGGCGAGGGGATCGATCGTGGGCGTATTCATGGCGGGACGGGGCGGACGTTGGACCTGCCCCAGCGTAGGCGCGCGCCATCTCACTATCCATCGGCCAAATCCGAATTTTCCGACAGCCGATGAGAAAGCGCGCGCGCCGCCGCGCGCCCTACCAGACGCGATAAACCCGCCCCGTCTGCACGCCTTCCACGCTGCGCTGGTACGCGAGCGCCACGCGCTGCGCAGGCACGCTTTCGAAGCCGGGGAAGAAGCCCGCGAAGCGTTCCAGCGACTCGGTCAGCACGGTCGGGCTCACCACGTTGATGCGCCGGTTGCCGCGCAATTCCGTGGCGGCGGCGCACACGAAGCCCTCGATCGCGCAGTTCACGGCAGTCGCGTTCGCGCCCTGCGCGATGGGCTCTTCGGCGATGATGCCGCTCGTCAGCGTGATCGAGCCGCCGTCGCTCAGATAGTGCTGGCCGATCAGCGCGAGCCGCACCTGGCCGAGCAGCTTGTCCTGCAAGCCGATGTCGAACTGCGCCGCGCTCATGTCCGCGAGGGGCCCGAAATGGACGTGACCGGTCGCCGAGACGATCGCGTCCACCGTCCCGACCTCGCGGAACAGCGCGGTGACGCTGGCGTCGTCGGTGAGATCGGTGCGGTATGCGCCGCTCGTGCGGCCCACGGGCACGATCGTGTGCGTTTCGCCCAGCGTCTGCGCGATCGCGCCGCCCACGGCGCCGCTTGCGCCAACCAGAAGGATCTTCATGTGCAACGCTCCATCGAAAAGAGAACGGGATGTCCACACTATCTGCCTGACACCGAAAAGAATAAATGGACGATAATTTCTCTCACTTGAAACCGGGAGTTAGTAATCATGGACCGGCTGCGCAGCATCGAAGTGTTCGTGAGCGCCGTGGACAGCGGCAGTTTCAGCGCGGCGGCGCGCGCGCTGGACCTGAGTCCGGTCATGGTGGGCAAGCACGTGCGGCAACTGGAGACGCATCTGGGCGCGCAACTGCTCCAGCGCAACACGCGCGCGCAAAGCCTGACCGATGCGGGCCGCCGCTTCTACGAGGAAAGCCGCAAGGTGCTGGAGCAACTGGCGCTGGCGGAGGCGTCGGTGGAGAGTCTGCGCGCCGAGCCGCGCGGCACGCTGCGCATCAGCGCGGCGACCACGCTGGGCGCGTGCGTGGTCGCGCCGCTGGCGGCGGCCTATCAGAACGCGCATCCTCAGGTGCGTATCGACCTCGATCTGAGCAACGGCGTGGTCGATCTCGTGGATGAAGGTTTCGATGTCGCGGTGCGCATCGGCGCGCTCGATCCGGACCTCGATCTGATCGCCCGCCCGCTCGGCCAGTACCGCATGACGATCTGCGCCGCGCCCGCGTATCTGGCGCGGCACGGCACGCCGCGCACGCTCGCCGACCTCGCCGATCATCGCTGCCTGAGCCACGCGGTCTGGGATCGCCGCAACGGCTGGCGGCTGCTCGGCGACAACCGCTGGCCCGAGCAGACGGACTTCGTCTGCAACGACGGCCACGGTCTGCGCCAGGCCGCGCTGCACGGCGCGGGGCTGCTGCTGCAACCGGCCATTCTCGTCGCCGACGATCTGGCGTCGGGCCGCCTCGTCAGCGTGCTCGACGCGTTCGCGCCCGAAGGGCGGCCGGTGTACGCGCTGTATCGGCAGGACCGGCAGCCGTTGCCGAAGATCCGCAGCTTCGTCGATTTCCTCGCGGAGCACGCGGCGGCGCAGCTCGGCTGAGCGAGTCGAACCGGACGAAAATCGCGCTTGACCTGGAGCGCGCTCGAAGTCTCACCATCGTGGCTGTCGTTGAGGGGAAGCACATGAAAATTGGCGATGTGGCCAGCCTGACGGGCTTGTCGGTCCATACGATCCGTTATTACGAGCGCATCGGCCTGATTCCGTTCGCGTTGCGCGACGGGTCCGGGCAGCGCGCGTACGACCGCTCGATTCTCGACTGGCTCGCTTTTCTCGGCCGTCTGAAGACCACCGGCATGCCGATTCAGGGCATGTTGCGCTACGCCACGTTGCGCGCCGAAGGCGCCGCGACCGAAGCCGAGCGCTGCGCCTTGCTCGTCGAGCATCGCGACGCGGTGCGCGCCCATATCGCCGAATTGCAGACGTGCCTCCTCGCGCTCGACGCCAAGATCGAAGGCTATTCGACCGCTCCTATTTCTTCGCAGAGGCACGCGCATGCAAACCGTCACGAACCCGACGAATCCGACCCTTCAACAAGCCGCGCAGGCAGCGCCCGGCGGCGCGGAGGAAAGCCGCCTCGCGCGCGGCCTGCGCATGCTGACGGCGATTGACGGCCACGCGGGCGAGCAGGTGGTGGCCTCGCTTGCCGATATCGCGCCGGACTTCGCCACGTATCTGCTGGAGTTTCCGTTCGGCGACATCTACGCGCGGCCCGGTCTCGATCTGCGCGCGCGGGAGATCGCGACCATCGCGGCGCTGACCGCGCTCGGCCACGCGCAGCCGCAGCTCAAGGTGCATATCGCGGCGGGCCTGAACGTGGGCCTGAGCGAAGCGGAGATCGTCGAGACCATCATGCAGATGGCGGTGTATGCGGGCTTTCCCGCCGCGCTCAACGGCTTGTTCGCCGCGCGCGAGGTATTCGCGGCGCGGCGTGCGCGCAACGAGGGCGCTGAAACGGCTACATCGTCTGAATCCGCCGATGCCGGCGCGCCGGCGCAAGCCGCCTGAACCCCGTGGGCGATCCGGCGGCGTGCGCGCGCATGCCGCTCAGAACAGCGTGAACGGCATGCCCACGACGAGCCGGTATTCCATGTTGCTCGCGTCGGCGTAGTACTTCGAGCCGTGATGCCACATCGCGATGAACGAGATCTTCGTGTCCTTGAAGCGGCCGCTTTGCAGCGTGTACGACGGGATGAAACCGAACTCGTGATGCGAGCCGTGCACGGGCTGGCCGTTCCTCCAGTAGAGCCCGGAATCCGGATTGGCCGCCGCGCCCGCCGACGCATTCGCGCCCCAGCCCAGCGCGTACCAGAGCATCGCCTTCGCGCCCGGCAGCCCGGCATATTTGCCGTCGAATCCATAGCGCACCTGGAACGACTTCTCGTGCGGCGCGTTGTAATCGACGTCCATCGAATTGACGAGATAGATGCCGTTGGTCTCGTTCACGTAATCGAAGAACTGATCGCCGAGAATCTGCTGGAAGCCGAACAACAGCGAATGCGCGCCGTGCTGCGCGGCCAGTGACACGCTGTACGCGTTGTTGTTGATATGGCCTTGCTTGCCGCCGCCCACGCTGTGCGTCGAGTAGATATTCGCGAAGCCGGTCCACTTGAGCGTCGACGGATCGCCGAAACTCTGCTGCACGGAACCGTAGTACTGACGCCAGACATCATCGGCCTGATTGGCGAACAGCGCGACGCTGCCGTTCGGGCTGTAATCCCACGTGCCGCCCATGTAGCTGAAGCGTTTGAACGCGACGCCGCCGTATGACGTCGTGAGGTCGGTGAGATTGGTGTGGCCGCGGGCGTTGACCTTCGTGAAGCTGCCCGCCTGCAGCACGGCGTTCGGCACGTCGCGGCTCACCAGCGAGACGCCCATGAAGGTGGGCGGCAGCGCGCGGTTGTCGTGCGGCTCGAAGAACGGGTTGTCGTCGACCATGTGCAGGCCGTATTTGACGACCGTGTCCGAGACGCGCGCCTTCACGTCGTAGACGCCCGGATAGCCCCACGCGAGTTGATTCGAGCCGCCGCCGCCTTTGGCCACGTGCACCATGTTGCCGGCGCCCGCGCCGCCGTCGAGCTTGAGCGCGCCGTACAGCGACGCATCCACGCCGAAGCCGATCGGCCCTTGCGTGAAGCCCGAGGTGTAGTCGAGCATCGCGCCCTGCACCCACGCGTGACGATGCGGACCGCCTTCCATGTCGAGCACGTCGGCGTAATTACGCAGGTTGAGCGTCAGATGACTGTCGCCGATCAAGCCCTTGCTGGCGGCCTGCTCCGATTGCGCGCGCGGCGGGTTGTCGGCACGCACGGCCTGGTTGCTGCCTTGATCGGGCGTGGGCGCGGCGAGTTGTTCGGGCGCGTTCGGTGCGAGCAGCGGTTCGACCTGCGTTTGCGCGCGTTGCTGCGTTGTTTGCTGCATTGATTTGCGTGACTGCTTGCGCTTCGCTTTACGCTTCGCCTTATGTGTCGATGTCGTGCCCGCTTTCGCCGTGGACGTGGCGGAATTCGTGCCGCTGACGGGCGCCGCTTCAGCCACGTTCGCGCCAATCGATACCGCAAGCGAAATCGCCAATACCGATGCGGCCGTCGCCAGCGTCGTGCTCCTGATGCTCTGGTCTCGTTTCATGGTGTGTCTCGGATTGTGTTGTCGTCGGTTCATGGCAATTGATAAGGATTGCCAATCTGTCTGGTTAAACATCCGCATGCGCGAGGCATGCGGATGGCTCAGGCAGCGGGAGGATCGCCGGCCATGCGCGGATGCCAGCAGGCGGCGATCGAATGGGTCGCGCCGTGCATGCGCAGCGCGGGTGTCTGGGTGGCGCACACCGCGAGCGCGCGCGAGCAGCGCGTGCGGAACGCACAGCCCGAAGGCGGATTCAGCGGCGACGGAATTTCGCCGCTCAACAGCGGCACTTCGCGTGCGCGGGCCAGCGCGGGATCGGGCAGCGGCACGGCGTCGAGCAGCGCCTGGGTGTACGGATGCCGCGCCGAGCGGTAGAGCGCGTCGCGCTCGCCCAGCTCCATCACGCGGCCCAGATACATCACCATCACGCGATGGCTGATCGTCTTCACCACGGCGAGGTCGTGCGCGACGAACAGCAGCGAAAGCGCGAGTTCGCGTTGCAGGTCGCGCAGCAGATTGACGATCTGCGCCTGGATCGACACATCGAGCGCGGAAACCGGCTCGTCGCAGATCACGAGTCCCGGTTCGCCGATCAGCGCGCGCGCGATGCCCACGCGTTGACACTGTCCGCCCGAAAATTCATGCGCGCGCCGCGCGGCGTGATGCGCGTTCAGGCCCACGCGTTCGAGCATCGTGAGCACGCGCCGCGCGATTTCCTGGCGGCCGAGTTGCGGCGCATGCGTGACGAGCGGTTCGGCGACGATCTGCGCGATCGACATGCGCGGATCGAGCGAGGCGAGCGGATCCTGAAAGATCATCTGCGCTTCGCGGCGCAGCGTGCCGAGCCGGCGGCGCGCGCCGTGCACGGTTTCTTCGCCGCGCCACGTCACGCTGCCGCCCGCAACCGGCGTGAGGCCGATCACGGCGCGCGCGAGCGTCGATTTTCCGCAGCCCGATTCGCCGACGAGCCCGAGCGTTTCGCCGCGCCGCACGTCGAACGACACGCCGTCCACGGCGCGCAGCGTCGCCTGTTGCCACGGCCAGTGGCCGCGCTTCACGCGAAAGTGCACGGCGAGATCGCGCACGCTCAGCAGCGTGTCGGCGGCGGCGATGTCGGATGTTCTGATGAGCGAGGCGTTCATGCGTGCGCTCCTCGCGCGACGGGAGCGGGCAAGTGGCAAGCGCGTTCGCGCGCACCGGATGCGCGCAGCAGCGGTGTTTCCTGGTGACAGCGTTCGAACGCTTGCGCGCAGCGCGGCGCGAAGGCGCAGCCCTGGCCGCCGCTGC
>NZ_JAAGPN010000462.1:0-3512 GCF_017104805.1 Paraburkholderia sp. Ac-20347
ACCGACCACTGAACGCTTTTTTGGGGTTATATCAAAGACACGGTGCTGGAACCAGTGCGTCGCAAAGGTTCAGATTTCCCGTAAATCCGGTATGTTAGATCGACAGCAATTGGAAACATTCGCGACCGTCCTGGAGTGCCCGCATTGCCGGCGACAGCATGATTAGCGTGCCCCGCTTACATGAACAAGCTGGGCCGGTGCGATCTAAACGCAGATCATTCCGACTTTGGTCACTTCCCGGCTCCGGTAGATGGATGCGCAAGATCGCTTTCCGTGGATGTCCATGCGATGCATTAATGTGTTTCTCGTGAGAAACCGTTGATAGGACTTCGAGCGGGAATTGGCTAGGGAAACGCTGACTTATTCATCTCAGCAGTCATCGCCGACGAGGTCGAGAACGTTGTAGAAAGAAGCTCACGGAACGGTCCCACGATCATGGGCGGCAGATCGGTTTTGCAGAAGCGGGGAGTCTGAGCAGGAAGCGCGTGACGAAACGTAGCGTTTCCTGACAGAGAGGGAGAAGGTCAACTGGGAATCAGAACGATGCCGCTGAGCGCACCGGGCCTGTGACAGGGCTTGAAGAATTTCCCGCAGGAATTCCGGGAGAAGGCTGCTGGGTTGATCCAAAACGGCTTGACTGGCTCGGTGTGCGCTATACGGTCACCGGCAGGAGCCTGCCAGACGGACTGAGCCGTTTCACTGCTTCACATGCTCGTGTAATTTGGACCACCACCGCCTTCCGGCGTCGTCCACACGATATTTTGCGTCGGGTCCTTGATGTCGCAGGTCTTGCAGTGCACGCAGTTTTGCGCGTTGATCTGCAGACGCTCGCTGCTGTCGTCGTTCTTCACGAATTCGTAGACCGCCGCCGGGCAGTAACGGCTTTCCGGACCCGCATACGTCTTCAGATTCACGTTCACCGGCACGAACGGGTCTTTCAGCGTCAGGTGCGTCGGCTGGTTCTCTTCATGGTTCGTATTCGAGATGAACACCGACGACAGCCGGTCGAATGTCAATGTGCCGTCCGGCTTCGGATACGCGATCGGCTTGCACTGTGACGCCGGCTTCAGCATCTCGTGATCCCAGTGTTTATGATGCAGCGTCCACGGCACGTTGCCGCCCAGCAGCTTCTGCTCGATGCCGACCATCAGCGCGCCAAGGTACAGGCCCTTGCTCATCCACTGCTTGAAGTTGCGCGCGCGATACAGCTCGCCATGCAGCCAGGAAGTTTTGAACGCTTCGGGATAAGCGGTCAGCTCGTCGTTCTGACGGCCTGCCTGCACCGCATCGAAGGCGGCGTCGGCGGCGAGCATGCCGGTCTTGATCGCCGCGTGCGATCCCTTGATGCGCGATGCGTTGAGGAAGCCCGCGTCGTCGCCGACCAGCGCGCCGCCCGGAAACGCCAGCTTCGGCAACGACATCAGGCCGCCCGCGGTGATGGCCCGCGCGCCGTACGACACGCGCTTGCCGTCCTCGAGAAACTTGCGGATCTCCGGATGCGTCTTGTAGCGCTGGAACTCCTCGAACGGCGACAGATACGGATTCGTGTATCCCAGCCCGACGACGAAGCCGACGACCACATGGTTATTGTCCATGTGATAGAGGAACGAGCCGCCGTACGTGTCCTTGTCGAGCGGCCAGCCGGCGGTGTGGATCACGAGACCCGGCTTGTGCTTCGACGGATCGATTTCCCATAGCTCCTTGATGCCGATGCCGTAGACCTGCGGATCGGCGCCTTCACGAAGGTGGAAATGATCCTGCAGCTGCCGGCCGAGATGGCCGCGCGCGCCTTCGCAGAACAGCGTGTACCTCGCGTGCAGTTCCATACCGAGCTGGAAGTTCTCGGTCGGCTCGCCGTCCTTGCCGATGCCGAGATTGCCGGTCGCGACGCCCCTGACCGAGCCATCGTCGTTGTACAGGATCTCGGCGGCCGGGAAGCCCGGAAAAATCTCGACGCCGAGCGCTTCGGCCTGCTGACCGAGCCAGCGCGTGACGTTGGCGAGCGAAATCACGTAGTTGCCGTGGTTCCTGAAATTGTCCGGCAGCGCCCAGGCCGGCACGCTCTTCGCGCCGGTCTCCGACAGGAACAGGAAGCGGTCTTCGGTCACGTCGACCGTCAGCGGCGCGCCTTTCTCCTTCCAGTCGGGGATCAGTTCGGTCAGCGCGCGGGGGTCCATCACCGCGCCCGAGAGGATATGCGCCCCGATCTCCGAGCCTTTTTCCAGTACGCACACGCCAAGCTCGACGCCCTGTCCGGCCGCGCGCTGCTTCAGGCGAATCGCCGCCGACAGGCCAGCCGGGCCGCCGCCGACGATCACGACGTCGTACTCCATCGACTCGCGCGGGCCGTATTGCTCGATGAGCGTCGTCTGTTGTGTTGTCATGGGCGAAACCCTTCGGTGTTGCTCGCGAGCGTTTCGATGGCGATCGACACGAGCTGCGCGCCGGGGTCGGAGGTGCGCAGCGCGAGTTCCTCAGGCCGGCCGCCGAGCCATAGCGCATTGAGCGGCGCCAGCGTCACGCCGTGCAGCAGGGCGCTTTCCACATGCCACTGTCCCGCGAGGCTCAACAGCAGATGCGTCGCGGCGGGCGTCACGCGCAGCGAATGCGATACGACGCTCACGTGCGCGCGGCACGTGCCGCGCTTCGTCATCACGTTGAGCACCCGGAGCACCTTGAGCGGCTGCGCGTGCGGATTGACCCACACGTGTAGATCGCCGGAGAAGTGCACTGGCTGGCCGGAGTGAACCGGTAACTGGCCGTCCTGCGAATGCAGGTCGAACGCGGCGTCGTCGATCGGCAGCAGCGTGCGGTCGTAGCCGGGAAATTGCGAGAACTTCGCCGGGCCGTCGAGCGTCGCGATGCTGACGCGCCACGGCGCGGCCGCGCGCTGGTCCGCCTGCTGGCCATCGCCGCGCGCGACAGTCAGCGTCGTGCCGTCGCCGTTTGCCCACGGCTCGGGCGCAAGCCGCGTGCAGTCGACGAACCGCACCGCGCTGCTAGCGACGGTGCGCGGCGCGCTCGCGTTGGTGCCCGTGTTTGCGCCGGCGGAAGAGGAGGGCATCCGGGCGTTCATGCGCGCGGCGCCGTCTGCTGCGCACGCGCTTCGAGCGCGCCGACCACGTCGAACAGATCGCCGACCAGGCCCACGTCCGCGACCGAGAAGATCGGCGCGTCCGGGTCCTTGTTGACTGCGACGATGAATTTCGAGTCCTTCATGCCGGCCAGATGCTGGATCGCGCCCGAGATGCCGAACGCGACGTACACGTCTGGCGCGACGCTGCGGCCGGTCTGTCCGACCTGCGCGGCGTTCGGCGCATAGCCGGCATCGACAGCGGCGCGTGACGCGCCGAGCGCGGCGTGCAGATCGTCGGCGAGACGGCCGAGGCGTGCCATGTTGTCCTCCGACGCGAGACCGCGTCCCCCCGCGAGCACCACACGTGCGCTGCCGAGATCCTGGCCGCTCTGCGCGGCGGCGCGGCGCTCGACGACGCGCGTGCCGGCAAACGGCG
>NZ_JAAGPN010000463.1:0-3505 GCF_017104805.1 Paraburkholderia sp. Ac-20347
AGCGTATGCAGGCGCGCCACGAGCGGCGCGCCGAGCCGGCTGCTCGCGACGAGTTCGAGTTCGGTGCGCCCCGTCGGCGCGGCGTAGATCGCCGAAAACGGCACGTCGTAGCCGTTCGCCGCCAGCACGTCGGCCGCGCACTCGCAGGCGGCCGCGACCGCGCCTTCGTCCGTCGCGCAGACGCTCAGGCCGCGCAAGGTCTTGAGCCGGCGTTCGCCCTGCATGCGCGGCGTCGTTTCGCTGCACAGGCAGAACACGCCGGCCACCGTGCCGTCGTCGGCGTAAAGGGGTTCGTAGGCGCAGCTCGCGTAGACCTCTTCCTGCGCGAGATGGCGCGCGAAGAAGATCTGCTCGTCTTCGCTCATGGCCGTGTCGCCGCTATGCAGCACGCCTTCGATGCGCGCGCCGAGTTGCGGCCAGACGTCGGGCCAGCCCGCGGCGCCCGGCAAACCGAGCACGCCGGGATGCTTGCCCGCGCCGAGGAACGGGATATAGGCGTCGTTGTAGAGCACGCGCGCGTCGTCGCCCCACCAGATGGCGGCGGGCGCCTGCGAACCGAGGCAAAGGCTCAGGGCCGCGCGCAGCGGCGGCGGCCAGTCCGCGAGCGCGCCGAACGGCGTCGCGTCCCAGTCGAAGTCACGCACGCGCCCCGACATCTCGCTGCTCCCCCGGATAAAACTCGCATTCCGTGCGCCAGACACGCTCCCTCCCTGCATTCGTGGATGTTGTGGCCCTTCGCTCACTGGCAAAGGGCGCAAGTTCCAGTCCTGGGACGTGAGCGCGATGAAAGGGCGCGATCCGCGCGCGCTCAGAGTTCGACGGCGAGCCGCGTGGCATGGTCGATGGCGCGCAGCGCATCGAGTTCAGCGGCCACGTCGGCGCCGCCGATCAGCTTCGCGCGGATGCCGCGCGCGGCCAGTTCGTCGAACAGCGCGCGGTTCGCGTTCTGGCCCGCGCACAGCACGACATGATCGACCGCCAGCGTCTGCGGCACGCCATCGACGCGATAATGCAGGCCCTGATCGTCAATAGCGTCGTAGGTTGCGCCCGAGATCGTCATCAGATGCGCGCGGCGCAGGCGCGCCTTGAGAATCCAGCCCGTCGATTTGCCGAGTCCCTTGCCCGGCGGTTCGGCCTTGCGCTGCAACAGGTGTACGGTGCGGCGCGGTTTGGCGGGATTCGTTGCGCCCCTCTCCTTCGTCAGACCACCCGAGCCAGCGTGGACATTCGCGACATCCACGCCCCACGCGCGAAAGAACGCCTCGGGATCAAGCGATTCGCGCGCATCGCCGAGCAGATATTCGGCGACATCGAAACCAATCCCGCCCGCGCCGATAATCGCCACGCGCGCGCCCACGTCCACCTTGCCGGTCAACACGTCGACGTACGACACCACCTTCGGGTGATCGACGCCCGCGATATCGGGCACGCGCGGCGTGACGCCGGTGGCCAGCACGATCTCGTCGTAGGCGGCGCCCGCGAGCGCCGCCGCACTGGCCGCTTCGCCGAGGCGCACGTCCACGCCAAGCTTCGCGAGCCGCACCGTGAAATAGCGCAGCATTTCGTTGAACTCCGCCTTGCCGGGCACGACTTTCGCCATATTGAGCTGGCCGCCCAGACGCGGCGCGGCCTCGTAGAGCGTGACCGCGTGGCCGCGCTCCGCCGCGTTCACGGCGAACGCCATGCCCGCCGGGCCGCCGCCGACGACAGCCACGCGTTTCGCCACGCGCGCCACGCCGACCGGAAACTCGATCTCGCGCCCCGCACGCGGATTCACGAGACACGTGGCCGTGCGCTCGGTAAAGATGCGGTCGAGACACGCCTGATTGCAGCCGATGCAGGTGTTGATTTCATCGGCCAGACCCAGACGCGTTTTCTTCGCGAACTCGGGATCGGCGAGCAGTGGACGCGCCATCGAAACGCAATCGGCCACGCCCGCCGCAATCAGTTCCTCGGCCACTTCGGGCATGTTGATGCGATTCGACGCCATCACCGGAATGCTCACCGCGCGCTTCACGTTGCGGATCGCCTCGCGCCAGGCCGCGCGCGGCACCGAAGCCGCGATCGTCGGCACGGCCGATTCGTGCCAGCCCACGCCCGTGTTGATGAGATCCGCGCCGGCCGCTTCCACGCGCTGCGCAAAGGTCGCGATCTCCGCGCCGCTCAAGCCGCCTTCGACGAGATCGATCGACGAAATCCGGTAGATCAGCATAGGCACCGCGCCCAACCGCTCGCGCACCGCGCGCACGACGTCGAGTGCGAAACGGATGCGCGCGTCGAAGCTGCCGCCGTAGGCATCGTCGCGATGATTGGTGGCGGCCGCCGCGAACTCGTTGATCAGATAACCTTCCGAGCCCATGATTTCGACGCCGTCGTAGCCCGCCTCGACGGCGAGCGCCGCCGTGTGCGCGAAATCTGCGATGGTGCGGCGGATGTCGTCGAGACTGAGCGCGCGCGGTGTCCACGCGTTGATGCGCGCCTTGATCGCGGACGGCGCGACGCACTCAGGCACCTTCGCGTAGCGACCCGCGTGCAGGATCTGCAACACGATCTTGCCGCCCGCCGCGTGCACGGCGCGCGTGACGGCGCGATGCTCGTCGAGCTGTTCGGCGCGGTCGAACAGCGGGCCGCCCGCTTCCATCACGCCCTCGGCATTCGGCGAAAAACCGCCGCTCAGGATCAGGCCGATTTCGCCCGCCGCGCGCGCCGCGTAGAACGCCGCGAGGCGCTCGTGCGGTCGGTCGAGCGTTTCGAGCCGCGTGTGCATCGCGCCCATCACCATGCGGTTGGGCAGCACGGTCTGGCCGACCGCAAGCGGGGTCAAAAGCCGGTCGAAAGTCGGCATGGCGGATGTCTCGATGTTGTTGTGGGGTATCGTGCGTACTCTAGGGTGACGGACGTTTTACGTCAATATCTTGACATATTGATGGGGTTACACGGATTCCATATCCGCTTTAAAACCGATTATTTACGCATAAATACGGAAATATATTGCCTATCGACGCATCCTCGCCGGCTGCCCGCGCCCGACAGCCGTCGGCCGTCCGCGTGGCATAATGATCGCCTCGTTTTTTCACTGTCTCGTTCGCTGATCACCGTGCGCCGGCTCCGCATCCAGTTCGTCAGTCTATTAGGAACGCTCGCGATCCTGCTGACGACGTTCGCGCCCGTGATTTCGCATCTGCTCGCCGCCACGAACGCCGCGCCGGCCGGCATGGCGGCCATGCACTGCAACATGCCGTCGATGCGCGGCGCGGCGATGGCCTCGCACGGCGACAACCAGGCCAACCCGCACGCCGATCAGCACGCCAGTCCCGGCGACATGCAGGATTGCGGCTACTGCAACCTGCTCGCCCATCTGCCCGTCGTGCCGGGCGTGCCGATCGCGCTGCCGCTCGCCACGCGCCTCTTGCACGCGCGCATTGCCGCGCGCCTAGGCAGCCAGCGCGGCATCAACGCGCTCACCCCCTCATCCAAATGTCGGTGTGTAGGGAAAAATGTGGCG
>NZ_JAAGPN010000464.1:0-3144 GCF_017104805.1 Paraburkholderia sp. Ac-20347
TCTTCGGTTTCGTTCGGCGTGACGTAATCGCAGAGCGCGTAAATATCGTCGGGCAGCGCCATCGCGGGCGCCGGATTGAACACCGTCGTCACGCCATGCCGGCGCGCGATTTCGAGGCCGCGCCGCGCCGCGTCGAGCGGCTGTTCGAGCTGCGTGACGAACACGCGCGACGCCGCGATATCGGCTTCGATCGCTTCGGCGTCGGCGGCGGCCATCGTGCCGGCCGCGCCCGGCGCCACGATGATCGCGTTCATGCCCGTGGTTTCGTCGACGAAGATATGCGCCGCGCCCGTGGCCATGCCGTCGATGGCCGGCGCGCGCGCAGTGATGCCCTCGGCGGCCCACGTCGCGCGCGCGATCTCGCCGAACGCGTCGTTGCCCAGACGCGTGCAGAACACCACGTCCGCGCCCGCGCGCGCCGCCGCCACCGCCTGATTCGAGCCCTTGCCGCCCGGCCCCATCGCGAACGCCGAGCCCGCGATGGTCTCGCCGATCACCGGCATGCGGCTCGCGCGAAACGCGAGATCGGTCACATAGATTCCGAGGATGACGACGCGCTCGCTCATCGTCCCGGCTCCTGCGCGGTCTTTGCGCTTGGCGCGTCGGGCGCGAGAATCACGCCTTTGGTGAAGACGAAGCAGCCGTAGCCGCGCGCCTCGCCCGTGGCGATCACGCAATAGGCCTTGCGCGCGCGGGCGTAGAACGCGTGGCGCTCGATTCCCGCGAACGGCACGGCGCGGCATTCGGCGGCGTCGACTTCGGCTTGCGCCTCGCGCTGCACGGTGGGAATCGTGTCCGGTTCGCCGACCACTTCCATGCGCATCGCGGGCGTTTCCACGAAGGTGTCGAGCGGCAGCACCGAGAGAATGGCGCGCACGGCACGCGGCGCGTCGGCGCCGTCCATGCGTAGCAGCTTGCCGAGCACTGTCGCGCGTGCGACAGAATCGGCCGGAAAATTCGCATCGCAGACGATCAGTTCGTCGCCATGACCCATCGCACGCAGCGCCTGCAGGACGTCGGCGTTCAGCAGCGGGTCCAGATTCTTCAGCATGAATGTCTCCTCCGTAGAGTGTGCGGCGCGCGCGTTTGTATTTATGCGCTCGCGTGCCGCTTAATCAATCACTGTCGATCGCCCTCAATCACCCTCAGTCACCCTCAATCACCATAAGGAATCCAGATGTTCTTCACCTGCACCGCGTGACGCAGGAACGGCAGTCCCGCATTCGCGCGATCGAACCAGTCGAACTGCTTGCCGTAATCGACGAAGGTGCGCTTGAGATTGCCGACCGATTCGCGCTCCGCGAGCGCCGAATCGGCCGCCGTGCCGAAGCACCAGAGCGCGTCCACGTCGTCGTGTTTCGCGAGCGCGGGCAGCAACGCGGCGCGCTCGCCGGTCAGAATATTGAGCACGCCCGCGGGCACGTCCGAGGTCTCCACGACCTGATAAAAATCCGTGGCCGCGAGCGGGTTCGTCTCGCTCGCGAGCACCACCACGCGATTGCCCATCGCCAGCGCGGGCGCGACGAGCGACACGAACGCGAGCAGCGGCGCTTCGTCCGGACACGCGATGCCGATCACGCCGAGCGCTTCGTGCATCGCGAGCGCCACGCCGCGCAGCGGCGGCGTGTGCACCGCGCCGTCGAACTTGTCGGCCCACGCGGCGTAGCTGAAAAGACGATCGATGGCGGCGTCCACTTCGCGCGTGGCGGCGCGTGCGTCGTAACCGGCGCGGCGCACGACTTGGCGCGCGAATTCTTCGGCGCGTGCGCTAAGATTTTCCGCGAGGTAATACAGCACCTGGGCGCGATTGTGCGTGCTCGCCTGCGTCCACTTCTGCGCGCCGCGCGCGGCGGCCACGGCGTCGCGCACGTCCTTGCGGCTGCCCGCGCCGACTTCACCGACCCACTCGCCATTCGGCGCATAGACCGGATGCGAATAGCCGCTATCCGGACGCACCTGCTTGCCGCCGATAAAGAGCTTCGGCGTGCGGTCGAGCGCATTGCCCGACACGCCCGTCTCCTGACGCGGCGCACTCTGCGCGCGTGGCGCACGCATCGGCAGCTTGCTCCAGTCGGAAGGCTTCAGATATTCGTAGACACCTTCGCGTCCGCCCTCGCGCCCGAAGCCCGATTCGCGATAACCGCCGAAGCCCACGCTCGCATCGAACAGATTCGTCGCGTTGATCCACACGACGCCGCATTGCAGACGCGGCGCGATATCGAGCGCGCGCCCGATGGTCTCGCTCCACACGCTGGCCGCGAGTCCGTAGCGCGAATTGTTGGCGAGCGCCACGGCTTCCTCGGGCGTGCGAAAACTCATGGCCGCGAGCACCGGGCCGAAGATTTCTTCCTGCGCGAGCGTCGACGCGGGCGCGACGCCGGTCACGAGCGTCGGCGGATAGAAACAGCCGCCCGCGGGCAACGCGACGTCCGCCGGTTGAAAGACCGTGCAACCCTCGCGCTTGCCCGTTTCCACGAGCGAGCGGATGCGTTCGAGCTGCACCGGATCGACGATCGCGCCAATATCGATGCCCTTGTCGAGCGAATTGCCCACGCGCAACGTGTTCATGCGGCGCTTGAGTTTGTCGATGAAGCGCGCTTCCACGCCTTCCTGCACGAGCAGGCGCGAACCGGCGCAGCACACCTGGCCCTGGTTGAACCAGATCGCGTCGACCACGCCTTCGACCGCGCCGTCGAGATCGGCATCGTCGAACACGATGAACGGCGACTTGCCGCCCAGTTCGAGCGTGAGCGACTTGCCCGAGCCCGCCGTGGCGGTGCGAATGTGGCGGCCCACTTCGGTCGATCCCGTGAAGGCGATCTTGTCGACGCCCGGTTGCTCGACGAGCGCCGCGCCCGTGCCGCCGTCGCCCGTCACCACGTTGAGCACGCCCTTCGGCAAGCCCGCGCGATGCGCGAGTTCGGCGAACAGCAGCGCCGTGAGCGGCGTGTATTCGGCGGGCTTGAGCACCACGCAGTTACCGAGCGCGATCGCGGGCGCGACCTTCCACGCGAGCATCAGCAGCGGAAAATTCCACGGCACGATCTGGCCGATCACACCAAGCGGCGACCAGCCCGATAGTTCGGCATCCTGAAGTTGCGCCCAGCCCGCGTGATGCAGGAAATGACGCGCGACCAGCGGTAC
>NZ_JAAGPN010000465.1:0-3439 GCF_017104805.1 Paraburkholderia sp. Ac-20347
CGCCGCCGAGCGCGCCGCCCAGCGCATTGTTCATGTCGCCGGCCATTGCCGGAATCGAAGCCGTGGCAGCCAGCGCTGCAATCGCCATCATCGGGAAGAATTTCTTCATGAGTGAACTCATTGGTTTTAATACGGCGCTGAGTATAACTTCCAACCTGAAAGGCTTCTGTAACGCGTGCAAGGTTCGGGGGTAAGAGGTGTAACAAAATGATCGCAAACGCCCGCGATTTCGTGAGGGCGTCTTACGCGAAATGAAATAAATGAAGGCAGATTATTGGGGATCCATGCTTCGGTAATTTTGTCCGCTTGATGGCTTTTTGCGCGTTGCAACAGCTTTGCACGCGCTTTACGTGATAATTGCGGCTGTTTGCTTCTCGCCCCAGATTGACTATGTCGACGCCTGAACGGAGTGCATCCGGTTACGCCTGGTGGGGCGTGCTGGTTCTGGCGCTATCCGCGTTTATTTTCAACACGACCGAATTCGTCCCGGTGGCGCTGCTCAGCGCGATCGGCGACAGCCTTCAAATGAAGGCGACCGATGTTGGCCTCATGCTCACGATTTACGCGTGGACCGTGGCCGTCGCTTCGCTGCCGTTGATGTTGCTGACGCGCAATATCGAGCGCCGCAAGTTGCTGACCGGGGTATTCGGTTTATTTATTGCCAGCCACATCCTGACCGGCGTTGCGTGGAATTTTCCCGTGCTGGTCGCCGGGCGAATCGGGATTGCGTGCGCGCATGCGATTTTCTGGTCGATATCGGTCTCGCTGGTTGTTCGGCTTGCGCCGCGTGGCCAGAAAAGTCGCGCGCTCGGCATGCTCGGCATGGGCACGTCGATCGCCATGGTGGCCGGCATTCCGCTTGGCCGCGTGATTGGCGAAACGCTCGGCTGGCGCGAGACGTTTCTGGCGATCGCGGCGGCCGCCGCCGTTACGCTGCTCATGCTGCGTTTCGCGTTGCCGAAACTCGAAAGCCAGCAGACGGGTTCGTTTAAAAGCCTGCCCGTGCTGTTCAAAAAGCCGATGCTGGTATCGCTTTATCTGATCACGGTGCTGGTGGTGTGCGCGCACTTTACGTCGTACACGTATATCGAGCCGTTCATTCATCATGTAGGCCACGAGAGCAACGACCGAATTACGTATTTGCTGATTCTGTTTGGCGCTGCCGGCATTCCTGCGGCTATCGGTTTCAATCGCGTGTTTCCGCAGCGTCCCGAACAATTCCTGCGAACGTCCGTATTCGCGATTTGCGTCTGTCTGCTCGTGCTGTTTCCGTGCGCGCTCAATATCGTGACGCTGTCCGTGCATACGGCCGTCTGGGGTGGCGCCGTCGTGTGCTTCGGGCTGGCCATGCAGGCGTGGGTGCTGCGCCTCGCGCCCGATGCCGCCGATCTCGCGGTGTCGATCTACTCCGGCCTCTATAACGTGGGCATCGGCGCAGGCGCGCTGCTGGGCAACCATATCGCCAACGACTTCGGCATTGCGTGGCTCGGGACGTTCGGCGGCGTGGCGGGCGGCCTGGGCGCCGCGGTGTGCGCGCTGGCGTTGCGCCTGTATGGAAGCCATCACCCGCCGATCGACAAGGACGCCCACGCGTTGCATTAAAGGGGTGTGATGCACCCATTTCAATGATTTGAATAAGCATCGGAGACGCTCCCAGGACGCCTCATGCGTGTGCTAACCTGTATATATATACAGTATTTGGCGCAGGATTCCACACGCAATCATGGGACGAAATCATCGTCATTTCCCTCCGCTCACGGCAGCGGAGCTGGCCGATATTTACGACCGGCATCCGCTGCCCGTGGTGCTGCGTCTGCTTTGGGAAATTCATCGATTGCGCTCGACCATCAGCCGCGCAAATCAGGTCCGCATGATGATCGGTACGCGCGTGGGCACGGCCAATACGCCTGCGGGTATCTGGGAGCGCTTCGAGCAGGAGCTCGACGCCGAGCCCTGCTTGAACGACCCGCTCACGCCGCGTCAGCAGGGGCTGCTGCACGAGGGCGAATCGAAAGGGCGCTTACGCCGCCGGCGGCGCAATGGCGATTGAGCGGGCGCGCAGGATGTCGCGTTTATCGCCGCGAATAGTGCTGTGAATGTTGCCGTAGGGTTCGCCGAAATTTGGTTGTAAGTGCCGGTTGCTAGAGTCGTCGCTGAAGTCGTGCCCTTCGTGGCTATCTGAACAAGAGCGACCCCTCATGAATAAAGCCCGCGCGTTCCGGCCCCTGCGTGTGTTCTGGCTGTTTCTTGTCGTGTTCTTCAGTGCGCCTGCCTGGGCATTCCAGACGAAAATCGTCTCGATCCCAAGCGCCGCCATGCATCGCGCATTCGACGCCACCGTGGTCCTGCCCGCCGATTACGGTCGCGGCAACGGCACCACGCGCTATCCGGTCGTCTACGTGCTGCACGGTTCCGGCGGCAATTACGCGGACTGGACTTCGAATACGCAGATCGGCAAACTCGCGGACCGCTATCACGTCATTCTCGTGATGCCCGACGGCGGTCACGAAAGCTGGTATATCGACAGTCCGTTCGATCAGGCGAGCCGCTACGAAACCTATATCGGTACCGAAGTCGTGTCGTGGATCGACACGCATTTCCGCACGATCGCCACGCGTCAGACGCGCGCGATCACGGGCCTGAGCATGGGCGGTTTTGGCGCGCTGCGTATCGCGCTCGACCGGCAGGACACCTTTGGCGCAGCGGGAAGCATCAGCGGCGCGGTCGATCCGCGTATTAGCGAAGACGAACCCGGCATCGACCGAGTGTTCGGTAATCCCGCGCATCATGCGGACTTCTGGACCCGCAATGCCATCGTCGAGGACGCAAGCAGTTTCGAACACGCGCATATCGCGCTTACGATCGATTGCGGTGTCAGCGATTTTTTCGTGCAATCGAATCGCACGCTGCACGAAAAGCTCATTGCATTGGGCGTTCCGCACGATTACGCCGAGCGGCCTGGCGGCCACACCTGGACCTACTGGTCGAATTCAATTCGCTATCAGGTGTTGTTCTTCGCCACGGCGTTTCATCAGAACGGCTGGCATGGGCCTGCGCATCTGGCGTGAGTTGCTGATTCCCTCAGCTGTATTTGTCCTCGAACGGGCCCGCTCATGCGGGCCCGTTTTTATTTCCGCCTTCATTCTCGTCGCACTTTCCCAGTCCGAATCGCGCGGCACATCGTTTGCGCTAGCAAAGGTGTTCGCGCGGCGCGTTGCGTGATGTCCGTTTATCGGCAGGTGCGCGTCGCATATCGACAAACAACGCGGCAAACAACGCGGCAACCAACGCGTTTTCAAGGAGAGCGATGATGAGCAAACCGACGATCAAGGCAGCAGCATGGATTCTGGCGATGGCGATTTCCGGCGCAGCCTGCGCCGCCGGCGGTTCAGGCGGCGCGGGTGTGGGCGCGGGTGTGGGCGCGGGCGGTGCGTCCGAC
>NZ_JAAGPN010000466.1:0-3070 GCF_017104805.1 Paraburkholderia sp. Ac-20347
TGCCGCACGCGCAGGCGGGCAATCCGCTCGTGCTCGGCGACACGGCGCGGCCCGAGCACTTCGGCCTCGCACTGCAGACGCTGGCCTCGCAGCGCAGCACCGGCACCGCCTTCGTCGTGCACGCGCCGACGCACAGCGCGCCGGTGGAGGAGGTGGCGCGCACGCTCATCGAGCATCAGCGGTTTGCGTATCGCGGCATGCTCGCGTGCTTTTTCGGCGGCGTGGACGAGGCCACACGCGACGCGCTGCATGCGCACGGCATTCCGGTGCACACCACGCCGCGTCGGCTGGCTCGCGCGTTCGCGCGTCTCGTCGATTACCGGCTCGGGCGCGAGTTGCTGATGCAGACGCCCGAGAGCCTGCCCGCGCAAGGCACGGCGGCCATCGACGTGGCGCTGGGCATCGCGCGCGGCGCGCTGGCGGCGGGTCGCGCGGCGCTCGAAGGCGAGGAAGCCGCGCAACTGCTCAAGGCGTTCGGACTGCAGACGGCCGAAGCGGACGCGGACGATGCGAACCCGAATGCGAGCACGAAAGCGAGCACGAAAGCAGGCACGAAAGCGAAAGCCGTCGTCGACGTAACGGTGACGTTTCGCGACGACGAAAACTTCGGTCCCGTGTTTCATTTCGAGGCGCCGTCGCCGGACGGTTTTTCGCCGCCGATGCGCGTCTATAGCCTGCCGCCGCTGAACCCGGTGCTCTCGCGCGACATCGTCACGCAATCACCGTATGCGCGCCGTGCGTCGCCCGCGCCCACGCTCGCGGCGCTCACGGAGCTGTCACAGGCGGTCTGCGAGGTGCGCGAGATCGTCGGCATGCGGCTCACGTTGCGCGTGCTGCCCGACGCGGCCGTGGTGGTCGCGCCGCGCATCGAGTTGGCGGACAAGCGCAGCCGTTTCGCGATCATGCCGTATCCGCGTCGTCTCGAAGAGACCATCGACTGGCATGGCGAGCGCCTGACGATCCGCCCGATCCGGCCCGAGGACGAGGAAATGCACCGCGCGTTCGTCGAGTCGATGTCGCCGGACGATTTGCGTCTGCGCTTCTTTTCGGCGGTGCGCAGCTTCGATCACACGCAGCTCGCGCGCATGACGCAGATCGACTACGACCGCGAGATGGCGCTCGTCGCGAGCGTGCCGGGCGAGGACGGCCGCCCGCATACGCTGGGCGTGGTGCGAGCGGTCGCCGACCCGGACAACGAAACCGCCGAGTTCGCGGTGACGGTGCTGTCCACCTTGAAGGGACGCGGGCTGGGGCGGCTGCTGATGGAGCGCATCATCGGCTACGTGCGCTCGCGCGGCACGCATTGGCTGCTGGGCGAGGCGCTGCGCGAGAATGCGCCGATGATCGCGCTGGCGCGCGCGATGGGCTTCACGGTCACGCCGACGGAGGACCCGGGCGTGGTGGGTTTCCGGATGCCGCTGGATTGAGGCGCGGATAAAGCGAAGAGCACAGGGGAAATAAAAACGGCCGCTTTACGCGGCCGTTTTTCATGGTGCGTGCGGATGTGTCACCGCACACGCATCGACGGCAAACTCACGCCGCGATCTTCGCCAGCGCTTCATCTACCTGCGCGCGCGAGATCGACAGCTCTTCGAGCCACGCCTCGGCGTACTGCGCGCCGGTTTCCTTTTCCAGACGCGCGATGGTCGCCGCGCAGCGCGCGCCGTCCTTCGGCGTGGCGATGAACGGCTTGATCGACTGGCCGCCCTGGAACGCCTCGAACAGCGGCAGGCGGATCTCGTCGGGCAGCGCGCGCGTGGTCCACTGATGCGTCTTGCCGTTGAACGTCAGCGAAGGCGGCAGCACGCGCTCCTTGCGCGTGGCCGGAATCAGGCCGAAATTGCGCGCGGCTTCGGCGATCTGCTCGGCCGTGAACAGCTCGTCGGGCGTGATCTCGAATTGCGCGATCGCGGTTTCGACGGTCTTCATCGCGTCGGCGCGGTCGTCGCGCTTCTTCTGCGCGCGGGCCACGATGTCGCGCAGCTCGTCGGCTTCCTCGGCCGAAATCGTGAAGCTCGCCTGTTTCTGCTGAAGCTCGGAAAAGCGCTGGAATTCTTGATCGGTCAGAAGTTTCGCCATGAGATCGGAGTACGCGTCCGGGGTGCGATCCGCGAGATCGTGCGCCGGACGGAATTGAAGAGGGCCGCCATTCTAACCGTTTTGCGCGGCGCGGTTCCAGTCGCGCCGCGCGCGCCCAAGGGGACGGAACGTCGCGCGCCATCCGCGCGAAACCAGGACGGCTCTGATGGTCGCGGCGGCGCGCGCTTTCTATCCTCGCGGGATGAACTCATCCGTCCCCACTCCGTCCGCCCGTTCCGACGCGCTGTTCAAGCGCGGCCTCGACCGTCTGAACGCCGATAACACCATGCACGCCGAAGCGCTGCTGCGCGAGGCCGTCGCCGCCGATCCGCGTCACGCCGACGCCTGGCATCAGCTCGGCGTCGCGCTCGCGCGCCAGCAGCGTCATGCCGAAGGCGAGCAGGCGATCCGCCGCGCGCTGGCCGTGCGCGAGGGCGGCGCGTACCGGCGCGATCTGGCGTGGACGCTGCTCTGGCAAGGCCGCGACGAAGCGGCGGTCGAGGCGTATCTCTCGGCGGTCCTGCAAGGCGTGCGCGAGGCGCGCCTGTTCAACAACCTCGGCAACCTGCTGAAGAAGCGCCAGGATCTCGCCGATGCCGAAGCCGCCTATCGCGCGGCCATCGAAACCGATCCGCACTACGCGTTCGCGTTCGGCAATCTCGCCGTGCTGCTCGCCGAAACGGGCCGCGACGAGGACGCCGAAGCGTGTTTGCGCCGCGCGCTCGAACTCGATCCACAGGCGGCGCATGCGTGGCAATGCTATGGCGGCCTGCTGGAGCGCCAGAACCGTCTCGACGAAGCCGAGGCGGCCTACGCGCGCGGCGGGCGCTGGGAAGCGGTGCAGTCCGTGCGGCGGCGGCTCGCGCACTGGGACGGGCTGGAGCCGATCGATCAGGCGGCGCTGGCGATGATCGCGTCGGGCGCGGCGGAGCAGCTCACGCCGTGGGGGCTGCTCGGCATCCCGGCGCTCACGCCCGAGCTGCATCGCGAG
>NZ_JAAGPN010000467.1:0-238 GCF_017104805.1 Paraburkholderia sp. Ac-20347
GAAAAAAAAAAAAATACCACAGACTAATCACTCTTTTCTACTTCAGCATCTAGAAGAAATAAAAACTTCACTCTAATACGCTTCAAGGTAGTTCATACACACTTCTGTAGAATCTGACCGTACGTTCGTTCACTATCTACTTCTCTCGTTCCGTTTACACATACTCATTACTACTACCATTATCGTATTGATTCGTATTCACCGCCTACATCTAACTCACTCACACTGTTAAGCTCCT
>NZ_JAAGPN010000468.1:0-3243 GCF_017104805.1 Paraburkholderia sp. Ac-20347
TGCCCGAGGTGCCGCTGCCGTCGCAGCCGCGTCCGGCGTGGCTGCTCGAAAAGCCGCTCAAGCTCGCGATGCGCGGCGACCGGCCGGTGTATCGGCGTCCGCTCAAGACGCTCACGCGCACCGAGCGCATCGAGGCGGGCTGGTGGGACGGCGAGGGCGTCGAGCGCGACTACTACGTCGCCGCCGACGATCAGGGCCGCATGTTCTGGCTGTACCGCGAGCGCATCGGCGGCCAGTGGTATCTGCAAGGCCTGTTCGGCTAGCGTTTTTTATCGAGCATCATGTCGATCAGCGGAGCGGGCGATTCGTTGCCTGCGCAACCATCATCGTCGTCTTCATTGCTGCCCGCGCAGTTGCCTGAGTATGCGGAGCTGCACTGCCTGACCAACTTCTCGTTCCTGCGCGGCGCGTCGCGTCCGAGCGAGCTGGTCGAGCAGGCGATCCGTCACGGCTATCGCGCGCTCGCCATCACCGACGAGTGCTCGTTCGCGGGCATCGTGCGCGCCTGGAGCGCGCTCAACGACTACGACGAGGCGCGCCGCAAGGCACACGCCGAGGCGCGCACGCCCGGCCCGTTCGTGCCGTCGCTGCACTTGCTGACGGGCAGCGAACTGAATCTCGTCGACGAAGACGGCGCGCCGTTCTGCACGCTCGTGGCGATCGCGATGAACCGCGAGGGCTACGGCAATCTCTGCGAGCTGATCACGCTCGCGCGTTCGCGGGCGCCGAAGGGCCAGTACCGCGTGACGCCGTCCGACTTCACCGATCCGCAAACCCATGCCGCCGATTCCACCCAGGATTTCACGCACCTGAAGCATCTGCGCGACTGCGTGCTGCTGCTCGTACCGCAGCGCACGGCCACGCTCGCGCAGACCTTGCGCGCCGCGCACTGGCTCGCGGGTTTCGCGGCCGAGCGCGCGTGGCTCGCGCTCGAACTCTGGCAAACCGGCAGCGACGACGCGCAGATCGAAGTCCTGCGCCACGTCTCGCAGGAAAGCGGCCTGCCGCTCGTGGCGACGGGCGGCGTGCTGATGCACGCTCGCTCGCGCAAGCCCTTGCAGGACACGCTGAGCGCGATCCGCATCGGCAAGCCGCTGACGGCGTGCGGCCGCGCGCTGGAGGTCAACGCGGAGCGCCATCTGCGTTCGCGCGTGCGGCTCGGCGCGATCTATCCGCGCGAGGCGCTCGACGCGACGCTCGACGTCGCGCGCCGCTGCACCTTCAGCCTCGGCGAGCTGGCCTACGAGTATCCCGAGGAACTCGTGCCGCCCGGCGAAACGCCGGGCACGTGGCTGCGCAAGCTCGTCATGAAGGGCGTGGCCGAGCGCTGGCCCGACGGCCTGAACGCGAAGCGCAGCGACCAGATCGAGCAGGAACTCGCGCTGATCACCGAGCTGCAGTACGAGAAATATTTCCTCACCGTGCACGACATCGTGCGTTTCGCGCGCGAGCAGAAGATCCTGTGCCAGGGGCGCGGCTCGGCGGCGAATTCGGTGGTCTGCTACTGCCTCATGATCACGGAGATCGACCCCGTGCGCATGAACATGCTGGTCGCGCGCTTTCTGTCCCGCGCGCGCAACGAGCCGCCCGACATCGACGTCGATTTCGAGCACCAGCGCCGCGAAGAAGTCATCCAGTACATCTATCGCAAATACGGCACGCGCCGCGCCGCGCTGGCCGCGACGCTGATCACCTATCGCTCGCGCAGCGCGTTGCGCGACGTGGGCAGGGCGCTCGGGCTCGACACCATGCTGGTCGAGAAACTCTCGGGCGCGCATCAGTGGTGGGACGGTCCCGATTCGATCGCGCATCATCTCGAGGAAGCGGGCTTCTCGCCCGATTCGCACGTCACGCAGCAGCTCATTCGCCTCACGCGCGAGCTGCGCGGTTTTCCGCGGCATCTCTCGCAGCACGTGGGCGGTTTCGTGATCGCACGCGACAAGCTCTCGCGGCTCGTGCCGATCGAAAACGCGGCCATGAAGGATCGCTACGTGATCGAGTGGGACAAGGACGACATCGACGCGCTGCGTCTGCTGAAAGTCGACGTGCTCGCGCTCGGCATGCTTTCGGCGATCCGGCGCTCGCTCGAATGCGTCGCGCTGCGGCGCGGGTTGCCGCAGTTTCGCGTGCAGGACATCGGCGTCGAGGACCAGGCGGTCTACGAGATGTGCACGCACGCCGATACGGTCGGCGTCTTCCAGATCGAATCGCGCGCCCAGCAGAGCATGTTGCCGCGTCTGCGGCCGCGGACGTATTACGACCTCGTGATTCAGGTGGCGATCGTGCGGCCGGGGCCGATTCAGGGCGACATGGTGCATCCGTATCTGAAGCGCCGGCACGGCGAGGAAGCGGTGGAATACGCGAAGGAGGAACTGCGTCCGGTGCTCGAACGCACGCTCGGCGTGCCGATTTTCCAGGAGCAGGTCATGCACCTCGCGATGGTCGCCGCCGATTACACCGGCGAAGAGGCCGACAAGCTGCGCCGCGCGATGGCGGCGTGGCGGCGCGATGGCGATCTGCGTCCGTATCAGGCCGATCTGACGCAGCGCATGCTGCGCAAGGGCTACTCGCCGGAGTTCGCGGAACGCATCTGCAAGCAGATCGAGGGTTTTGGCGATTACGGCTTTCCGGAGAGTCACGCGGCGAGTTTTGCGCTGCTCGTCTACACGAGTTCGTGGCTCAAGCGTTACGAGCCCGCGGCGTTTCTCGCGGGCTTGCTGAACAGTCAGCCGCTCGGGTTTTATTCGCCGTCGCAACTCGTGCAGGACGCGAAGCGGCATGGCGTGAAGGTGCGCGCGCCCGATATCGGCTTGAGCGACTGGGAGTCGGTGCTGGAAGTACGCGGCGCGCCGGGTGTGCGTCTCGCCGTCGATGCCGATGGCGAGGCCGCGCGTTGTGCCGACGTCGCGCGTTATCGCGCGTCGTTACGCGCGGCGACGTTCAACGATGGGATGCATGGAAACGCGGCGAGCTTTGTCGGGCAGAAAAAAACGCGTCGCCGGCCGCTCATGCGCGGCTATCGCGGCGTCGTGCGCGCGCGCGTCCTGCTCGCGCCGCGTCATTACGGCCGTCACGGCCCGGCGGTGCGGCTCGGCTTCAGTCTCATCAAGGGCTTCTCGGAGGACGCCGCGCGCCGCGTGATGGCCGCCCGCGCCGAGGCGCCGTTCACCGATGTCGACGACCTCGCGCGCCGCGCCGGGCTTACGCGCCGCGAGCTGGAAGCACTGGTGGCGTCCAATGCGC